>CBDUUS010000001.1:0-25797 GCA_965370465.1 uncultured bacterium
ATCCTGCAAAGGCGATAAACTTGTCTTATAGAAAAGGTGAGATCAAAGAAGGTTTGGATGCAGATATTACAGTATTTGATGATAATATAGATATAAAGCTGACTATTGTAGAGGGAGAGATAAGATATAATAAGTATCTATAAAAACCCCAGTAGCTCATCTATCCTATCTTTATCCCCGGTTGTAACTGTGCTTACCATTACAGCGGGGCCGGCTTTCCGGGCTTCCCTGTATGCTTTAAAGATATTATTGTAGAGCCTGTCTTCATCATCATCCCAGGTTATGGTAGAAAGCGGCGTTATCCTGTGGTTTATATTGTTTTCCTTTAAGATGCCCCAAAAAACATCCAGCGATTTTTTTATATCCTTCTGTTCCAGCGGATAAAGGCTTATCTGTATTGCTATCATTTTTCATCTCCATTTCTATTAAAGTAGTTTTATTATCTCTTCCTTCAATCTATTAAACTCAACTGATGTGATTATTTTATTATCCCTGGGCCTTTTTATGTCTATATCAAATATCTTCCTTACTGATGCGGGCCTCTTTGATAATAGATATATGCGGTCAGAAAGAAATATGGCCTCATCAATACTATGGGTGATAAAAAGCACAGAAGCATCCAGCTTCTCAAATAATCTTAGAAGCCAGGCCTGCATATTCCTCCTTGTTATGGCATCAAGACTACCAAATGGTTCATCAAGGAGCATTATATCATCAGCAAATAGATAGGTCCGGAGGAGTGCCGCTCTCTGGCGCATCCCCCCTGACAGCTGGAAAGGATAATTTTTTTCAAATCCCTCAAGACCGAACTCAGAGAAATATTTTTCTGCCTTTTCGTAGGAGTTTTTACGGTTTTCACCTTTTATAAAAAGCGGAAGGCAGACATTATCCATAATATTTTTCCAGGGAAGGAGAAGGTCTTTCTGATGCATATAGCTGACTCTTCCGGTCCTTCCATTATAATCCTGGCCATCTATTATGATCCTGCCGCTGTCAGGCGGCTCAAGACCTGAAATAATATTAAAAAGCGTACTCTTGCCGCAGCCGCTCGGTCCAAGCACCGATACAAACTGATTTCTCTCAAGTTCCAATGATATATCCTCAAGAGTATTCAGATCCGGATAGCTCTTTTTTAAATTTATTACTTCTAAGATAGTTTCTTTTGCCATATTCACCTATTGGGCAGAAATTCATTTGTATATGCATTCTCCGTTTCGAGTATCCTGTCTAACAGGCCATTATCATACATCCAGCCGCTAAAATTCTCCCAGATATCTTTTTTCATGACTCCCCAGCCTTCGCTATAGCTTATATAATTTTTTGACAGGTAATTCTGGCTTGCTGTCACCATATCCCGGTCAAGTTCGCTATTATCGGATAGAAAAATATCTGCAGCTTCTTGCGGGTCCTCTATGGCGAAGCTGTATCCCTTTTCCGTAGCAGCAAGAAAGCTTCTTACAAGGTCCGGATCGTTTTCTATTGTGTCTTCACCTGCTATTATGAGAGGTGTATAGAAATCAAGAACGGGATCTGCGTCCTGAAGCAGCATGAAGTCTATTGGAAATCCTATAAGTTCCGCCTTTATGCCGTCCCATCCATAGTAGATCCATGCAAAATCGACATCCCTCTCAACACTTGTAAAGAAATCAGAGGCACCTATATTTACTATCTCGAGTTCTGAATAGTCCGCATCATATTTTTCCATGAGTCCTTTTAGCATAGCTTCTTCCATAGGGGAACCCCAGCCTCCGTATTTTTTGCCTTCAAAATCAGCAGGGGTCTTGATATTCCTATCTACCGGAGAAGCAAAACCTGAAGTATTATGCTGTATTATTGCAGCTATTGCTACCACAGGCAGCGGATCATCAGCGGTCCTTGCATAGGTAACCTGCTCCTGATAGCTGATCCCGAACTCGCCCTTACCAGCGGCTATTAGATCAGCACTTCCTCCTTCTGAAGGCTGGATTATCTCGACTTCAAGACCTTCATCAAAGTAATAGCCATTTTCCCTGGCAATATATATTCCTGTATGATTGGTATTGGGAACCCAGTCAAGTATTACTGTTATTTTTCTTAGATCTTTATCACCGGCCTTACATGCAGACAGGCCGATAAAAAGCATTGATGCTATCAGCAAAACTGAAATGACAGATATGATTCTTTTTCTTCTCAAGATCATAAAAACCCCTTTCATATTATTTATTGATTTTCAATAGATTCTTCTCCTCGCATTCTCAACCAGGGCATACTTTTTTTCTCGGCAAACTCTATCAGCTTTAGAAGTATTATGCTCAGCACTGTTATCACTATTATGGCTGCAAAGACCCTGTCTGTGGCAAAGGATTGTTTTGCCCTTATCATATATACCCCGAGACCGTTCTTACCGCCCACCCATTCTCCGATAGTGGCCCCCATTATGCTATAAGTCGCTGCTATTTTTAAACCTGAGAAAAATCCGGCCAATGAAGAGGGTATCTTCACATATCTGTAGATCTGCAATCTGCTTGAGCCCATGGACCTGAGAAGATCCATAAGGTCCCTGTCTACGCTGGAGAGCGATTGGAGAAGGCTGATGGTTATAGGGAAGAAGCATATAAGAGTGACTATTACCAGTTTTGGGGTATAACCATAACCGAACCATATTATAAAAAGCGGGGCCACTATTATTATGGGTATTGTCTGGGAAATAATAAGTACAGGATAAATTGTTTTTTTAAAGCCAGCAATAGAGTCCATCAGTATTGCTATTATAAAGGATAGTATTATTGCAATAATAAAGCCTGCAAGCGCCTCATAAAGCGTTATAAGTATATCGTATTGCATGGATCTAAAATTTGTGACGAGGCTCACTATTATGCTACTCGGAGAGGGTAGTATGAATGGCGGAAATGCTCCGGACCTTGAAAGGCTTTCCCATATGAGAAGCACTGCAATGAAGAAGATAATGGGATAATATCTTTTATTAATACTTTTTAATATCTTTTTTCTCATTTGCAGTCTCTCCTATAGCTGCCTTATTATAAGCAGCCGGCCTTCCTTTATGTCTATCTCTGCCTTTGCGGCTGTAAACATATTGCTCAGGCCCCTTACAGGGCTGAAGTCAAGCCTTTCATTTTTGAGCCCGTATTTCAGTCCTTTTGTCTTTATAAAATGCGTATACGGCATTAGTGAAAAGATAGAAATCAGCTTTCCCGGCTCACCGTCAATTGTACAGGATTTACCGGCTACAAATATTTCACTGTCACCGGTTAATATTCTTATGTCTATCCCGTCCAATCCCGGCGAGGTTAGAAGCATTATATTTGCAAATGTATGGTCCACCCTGCCTCCGATTGCACCTGTGATGATAATATTTTTTATACCCATCCCCGCTGCATGATCCACAGCAAGCCGGGCATCACTTTCATCCTTATCGTGTGAAACAGAAATATACTTTGTCTTTGATAGTTCCTTTATCTTTTTTTTCTTTATATCCCTGTCAATACTGTCCATATCTCCGATTATAATATCAGGTTTAAGGCCGAGTTTTAGAGTATTGGATACTCCGCCATCAGCGCTGATTATTATGGTATCACTATTAGTAAAGGATCTTGATGCAAGCATCCCATAGATTTTTTCAGGATACTCTAATGGTCCATTAGCTATGATGACAGCCTTTTTTATTTTTTTCTTACTATGATTCATATTTATACTTTCTTGTTCTGTATTTTCTTTCTCAGGGTCCTGGACCGGCTCAGTTTAAAATAAAAAGACTACTAACCTGTTATAGATCAGTAGTCAAAATTATTGTCATTCTACTTTTCCTCCGCTAGAATTATCTAGATCAGGTTTAGAGGGTCGACAGGGTATACCCTGTCCTCTCAGCCTTGCCGGCTCCCCTAAGAAATAGTTTTATTTAATTTTCAAAGAATCTTTTTATAATATAGAAACAAATTGCTATACTATAGAACTACTGGATAGTATCATAAAAGAGGTCCGGCAGCAATAGGTTTTCAGGTACTTTCTCAGATGAGGCAATAGATAGGCAACTATGATACATTGATATTGGTGTTCAGAGGGTTTTATATAAATGAAATTTACAAATAGAAAAAAACAGATACTTCAGGAAGTAATAATAAGGTTCATAAAGGAAGCTGAGCCGGTCCCGTCTGCAAGGATAGCTTCTGATCTGGATCTGGATATAAGTCCTGCTACCATCAGGAAAGAGATGAATGACCTGGAGGAAATGGGCTATCTTACACATCCGCATACTTCTGCCGGCAGGATACCGACAGATATGGGATACCGGTTTTATGTCGATAATATAGCGGACAGGGAAATAAACCCGCTGGCCCGGAAGGAAGAGGATCTGCCTGACATAAGGGCAGAGATATCGAAAAGCATGGGAATAGAAAATGTTCTCAAACAATCTGCCGAGATGCTGGCAAAGATAACAAATTATATTTCCATGGTAGTGGCTCCGAATATATATCAGAGCAAGTTTAAGCATCTTGAACTGCTTAAATTTGAAGGGGAAGATTATCTCATGGTCCTCATAACAGATACCGGCAGGGTCTATAAGATAAATTTCAGGCTTGATGGGCGCTTTAATGACCTTGATCTCCAGAGTGCGGCCAGGATCCTTAATTCGAAATTAAGAGATAAAAGCATTATGGATATAAAAGCTGTTGATATAAAGGAAAACAGTTCAGATGCTCATCTTGTGCTTCTTGTGAAAAGGGTACTGGATCTTATCAAAGGCTGCATGGAGGAAAACGTCCTTTATAACAGGATCTTCGTCCATGGTACCGCGGTCCTTATGCAGCAGCCGGAGTTTGTAGATATTAAGAATATTCACCAGATCCTGAACTTAATAGAGAATGAATATCTTCTCATGAAGGTATTGATGGATTTTTCTGATGATAAATGGTTTATGGTCAAGATAGGGGCAGAACTTTTCAGTGAAGATTCAAATAATCTGAGTCTTGTAGCTTCTAAATACCGGATAAAGGGGAATGCTTCCGGTACGATTGGAATACTGGGTCCGAAAAGAATGGACTACTCACGCGTAATAAACATCCTTGATCTTTTCAGAAAAAACCTCTCCGATGTATTTGACTCAGGATCCAGTATAGAAGGTCAGGTTTAAAAGTGTGATACTTGAGAGCAGAAAATGCAAAGCAGCTGGAAAAAAATGATAAAATGAGTTATTATTTTTGCGCTATAAAACCATAAATATGATTTAGTGAATATAAATTTTAAGGGGACTTTAATTGGTTGAGACAAAAAGAGATTATTATGAAGTGCTGGGTATTTCCCGGACATGTACAGTAATTGAAATAAAAAAAGCTTATAGAAAGCTTGCAAGACAGTATCATCCCGATGTGAATAATGGCGACCTGGAAGCTGAGAATAAGTTCAAGGAAATGTCGGAGGCATATGCCGTACTTTCCAATGAAGAAAAGAGAAGTCAGTATGACAGGTTTGGATTCTCCAGGAACCTCTTCGAGGAAGCAGATTTCGGGGATGTCTTTTCGGAATTTGGCTTCGGGGACATATTTAATACATTTTTTGGATCCGGTTTTGGCGGAGGATTTGGCAGAGGCGGAAGAAGAGCCAGAAGCAGGGGTTCTGATATAGGAATAGAGACAGAAATAAGCTTTAAGGAATCAGCTTTTGGAATAAAAAAAGAAATAGAATATGAAGTAGAGGGTATATGTGAAGAATGCGGGGGAACCGGAGCCGGCCAGAGCGGCGGCGTAGAGACATGTTCCCAGTGCGGCGGGATGGGAAAGGTAAGAGTCACCAGGCAGCCTCTTATTGGAAATGTAATAACGACTGCGGACTGCGATAAGTGCAATGGAACGGGAAAAATAATAAAGGATCCATGCAATAAATGCAGAGGGCAGGGCCATCACAGCATAAGAAAGAAAATAAAAGTCGATATTCCTGCAGGCATACATCACGGCGACAGGCTGAAGGTATCAGGAAAGGGAAACTCGTCTGGAAGGGATTCGATAAATGGGGATCTCTTCATCACAGTCAGGGTAGCTGTACATCCTGGATTTGAAAGGGATGAAGATAATGTGCTCTCAGAGATAAAAATATCATTTGCCCAGGCTGCACTTGGCTTAAGATTGGAAGCCGATACCCTGGATGGACCTGAGAAGATAAAGATAAAGCCGGGGACCCAGCCGGAGACAAAGATCATATTAAGATCCAGAGGCTTTGTCCAGCTTAATGGCTACAGAAGAGGAGATCATATCATAAATATCAGGGTAGAGATCCCCACAAGGCTGAGCAGGCAGGAGAAAGAGATGCTTGCCGGCTATGCCAGAGCGAGAAAAGAACCTGTGGGCCGATAAAGAATAATCCATCAGATAATATATAGCTTTTTCCAAAATATAATAAAGGCATTATAAAAAATGAGTTATCCATATCTGTTCATCGATCCGGGTCAGGCTGTTGATAATACAATCAAAATCACAGATAGAGAAGATCTGAAGCATCTTTACGGGCCATTAAGAGGTAAACCGGGGGATGCTGTGTATTTCTCTGATAATGAAAGCCAGAAATACAGGACAACCATAAGGGAAATAAGCAAAAAAGAAGCTGTCTTTGAGATAAAAGAGAGGCTGGCCATTGAAAAAAGCATGCCCCGGATAGTACTGCTGCAGTGCATATTGAAAAAAAATGCAATGGAGCTTGCTATACAGAAAACAACGGAAATAGGAATATCCCGCATTATACCTGTAATAAGTGAAAGAACTGTATCTGATATAACCGGCAATAGTTACAAACTGGAAAGATGGCAGAAGATATCTGATGAAGCTTCAAAACAATGTAAAAGGGATTTTAAGTGTATTATAGATGTTCCAATAAAAATAGATAATATCTCTACAGATCATTATGACTATTTCTTTTTCCTTCATGAGAGGGCCGGGAGCGGCAGGACCAATACGGAAGACATTTTCAGGACGATGTCCGGAGTGAAGAACATCGCATACCTTATAGGTCCGGAAGGAGGGCTTACAGCAGATGAAGCTATGATCCTAAAGAATAAAAAAGCGGCAGCAGCAAATCTTGGAAAGAATATATTAAGAGCAGAGACTGCTGCGGTCTATTTTTTGTCAGTGATGGATTTCTATATAAAATCAAACCGGTAAAAATCCTTAAAGATTTATCCCGTATTTTTATAAAAGCTTTTTTACTGTAATTTTAAAAGGTATAGATTTATGAGATTTTCTATAAACACACTGGGATGTAAAGTAAACCTCTGTGAATCAGATGAGATATCCAATGAACTTATAATGCTTGGATTTCAAAGAGTAGACTACAGGAATGGAGATCCGCATATCTGCATAATCAATACCTGTACCGTGACCGCTGAAAGCGACCGCAAGGTGAGGCAGCTTGCAAGGAGGATGAGAAACACAAATAAAGAGGCAAAGATCATTGTAACGGGGTGCTTTGTAAAACATAACCGCAAGTTTTTAGAAGATAATAAAGTGGACCTGATACTGGATAATGATAAAAAGAAAGATATTCAGGATCTGATAGAAAGCATAATAAAGGAGACCGGGAAAGAGTCTATTATAAATAAATATAGAGAAACGGATAGTGAGACTTCATGTATTAGATATGCGCAGGAGCATTCAAGGCCCATTGTAAAGATACAGGATGGATGCGAGCAAAACTGTACCTATTGCATCATTCCGGAAGTAAGGGGCGAATATAGAAGTACTGGAAGTGTAGAAATAATCAAGAAGATAAATGAACTTGAAATAAATGGTTTTGAAGAAGTTGTTTTGACCGGGATCCATATCGGAAAATATGGAGTGGATCTGGAAAATAATTATGGGCTTGACCGGCTGATCGGGGATATAATATCAAATACGGGAATAAAAAGATTAAGGATAAGCTCGATTGAAATAAATGAAATAAATGACAGGCTTCTTTCTGTTATATCAAAAAACAGGGAAAGAATAGCTCCCCACTTCCATATACCGCTTCAGAGCGGCAGTGATGCAGTGCTCAGAAAGATGGCAAGACCATATACTGCCGCGTGTTTTACAAAAAAGATATCCGGGATAAGGAAAGTATTGCCGGATATTGCACTGACTACTGATGTAATGGTAGGTTTCCCGGGGGAATCAGATGAGGATTTTAATGATACACTTGAAATGGTAGAAAAAACCGGGTTCAGCAAACTTCACGTCTTTAAATATTCTCCGAGACCCGGGACCATGGCTCTTAAACTAAAAGACAGGATTGATGGAGCCGTAAAGTCTAAAAGAAGCAGCGTGCTGAGAAAATGCGGAGAAAGGTCCAGAGATTTATTTATTAATGAAAACATAGGAAAGAAATGTATTGTTGCGGTTGAAAAGTTTGATCCTGAAAGCAATATAATGTCAGGGACATCCGGAAACTATATAAGAATATATTTCAGGGCCGGTCTTGATTTTGAGAAAATACGCGGAAGACTTATCGAACTGATAGCAATGAAGAAGTACAGGGATGGATTATTTGCCTCCCGGATTTAATTAATTTAATAAAATGCATTATAATCAGATAGATATCAATTAAATATATAGCAGGCAAAGCTAAATAAAATTGTATAATTTATAAAAAATAGTATAATGACCGATTCAGGACAAAAATCTAAAGAATTTTAAATATATCTTTATATATTGTCCGGATCTATATGGAAGCAAGAGGTATAAAGAATGGAAGATTGCCTTTTTTGCAAAATTATTAACAGGGAAATAGATAGCGATATAGTATATGAGAACGAACATGTACTGGTATTTAATGATATATCGCCAGTAGCTCCAGTCCATCTTCTTGTCGTGCCCAAAAAGCATGTCAGCTCGATTATGGAGATCGATAAATTAAAAGGCTCTGAAATAAATGAGATAATGAAAACAATAAAAAAAATGGCCACGGACCTTTGTCTTGATAAAAAAGGCTTCAGGGTGGTCACCAATACCGGGCCCGGTGCGGGACAATCTGTGGATCATCTTCATTTTCATATACTGGGCCAGAGAAAATTTGAATGGCCGCCGGGGTAGGTGTGCCGCTACTGATGCAGATATAGTTTAGTAGAAGGTAATATAATCAAACTTTCAAGGAGGGGCATTGTCTCCCGTTAAACATAAAATCAATCTTGAGTTTACAAGCGGTCATTGTATAGCAGAACTTTTGGGCGACAGGGATGAGCTGATAAAACTTGTTGAGAGAAAGCATAATGTGGAAATATTTATTCTTGGAGATGACCTGGAGATATCTGGAAAAACAAAGAATGTGAAAGAAGCCGCTGGATTGATCAAGGAACTGGCATTTCAGGTAAATCTTGGCCAGCAAATAAATAAAGAGAAAGTAAGCGATTCAATAAAGATAATGGAGAATAAATCAGAGCTTAAACCGCACCAGGTCTTTAATGACAGTATAATTGTAAATAGCGGTAAAAAGATAAAGCCCAGGACCAGCGGACAAAAGAAATATATTGATTCCATCAGAAGGAACACTATAGTATTCAGCATAGGTCCGGCAGGTACGGGAAAGACCTATCTGGCGCTTGCAGCTGCTGTTGAAGCTTTAAAAGAAGACAGGGTAGGAAGGATAATCCTTGTAAAACCTGTAGTAGAAGCAGGCGAAAAGCTCGGGTTCTTACCTGGAGACATATATGATAAAGTAAATCCATATCTAAGGCCGCTTTATGATGCATTATATGAGATGCTTGATATAGAAAAGTTTCAGCAGTACCGGGATATGGGGATAATCGAAGTAGTGCCTCTGGCATATATGAGGGGAAGGACGCTTAATGATTCCTTTATACTCCTCGATGAGGCTCAGAATACATCGCCTGAACAAATGATGATGTTTCTGACAAGACTGGGTTTTGGTTCAAAAATGGTCATTACCGGAGATATCACACAGGTGGATCTGCCCGGTGACAGGCAATCAGGACTTATACTGGTGAAAAGCATACTTAATAAAATTGAAGGTATTGAATTTGTGAATTTGACTTCAAAAGATATTGTAAGGCATGAACTGGTCCAGAAGATAGTGGATGCATATAAGGAATTTGATGACAGGATAAAAAAATAAGAAGTTTGAGCCATGATTATAAAGAGTAAAACAAAAAAAATAATTTTAAAGGATAGTAAAAAAGATAAGACTACTGATGGGTTTTTCAGAAGATATTTTGCGCCTGGAAGCAAAATAGCCCAGAGGCTATATATTTTTATAGTGACCCTTGGGCTGATCGTGGCTATATTATCATATGTATATGCTCCTGATATTGGGATAGAACTGGGTAGTTCCAGCCCCAGGACAATGAAGGCCAATAAGGGAATTGAATTTGAAGATATTATAAAGACTGAAGAGGACCGTAATTCAAATGAAGCTGAAGTCGAGGATATATATGTCTACAATCTCGAAGTATTAAATGGGGAAGAAGGTTCCCTGTACCAGATAAGGTATTTTTATCTTCTGACTTCTATTGTGCAGAAAAAGGAAAATATAGCAATAGAGGAAAAGGTCGATTACCTTACAAACCTATTTGGCAATGAATATCCTGAGTCCATAGTCACAGCCGGGCTGGATCTTTCAGTAGATGAGCTGAATATATTGCTTGAAAGGACCCAGAAAATCACCCGGGAAGTGATGAAGGAAGAAATCAAGCCGACGGAGCTTGATTTTGCCAAAAGTACTGCAGTCTCCATGGCCGAAGCAGACTCCGGGATCCCGCTGGCAATATTACCGATAGTCACTGCTGTTCTTCAAAAAAATATTCAGCCTACGGCAGTATTTGACCCTGTCGGGACCGAAAATGCAAGGGAAGAAGCAAGACTTAACACTATTCCCCATATGGTGAATATTGCGGAGGGACAGACTATTGTATTTGAGGGGGAGATTGTAAATGAAACTGATATAATAATTCTTACGCGGCTCGGATTGCTGCAGAGGGAATTCAATTGGAGCAGATTCCTTTATGTACTCTTTATCTGTGCAGTAACGATGTTTTTGTTTGGTTTTTATCTTTATAGATTTGATAATAATATTTTTAATAACTCAAAAAAGCTGATTATGAGCGCCCTTCTTATAATAATATTTACGGCTCTGATCAAAATATTTACTATATTGTCTTCCATACATATGAATTTCTGGAATTATCTTTTTCCGATAATAACGGTATCGCTTATAAGCACTATACTCTTTAATGCCAGGGTAGGTATCATGCTTACTGTGTGTCTTGGACTTTTTGCCGGGATAGCCACAAATTTTGATTTTTCTATAACTGTGACTTATATACTCGGAGGCATATTTGCCACATTTATGGTATCAAAAGTCTCTCAGAGATCGGAAGTCATGAGGGCCGGTTTTATAAGTTCTATTATGCTTGCATTCCTCTTTTTGACCGTCAATCTTATAGGTGGGGAATTCAGCACCATTGCGCTATATACGGTAATGGGAATATTAAATGGCATAGTATCTGCAATAATTGCAATCGGGCTCCTGCCATTTATAGAATCCACATTTAATGTAGTAACAGCAATGGGCCTTCTTGAATTGTCCCATACCGACCAGCCGCTTTTAAAACAGCTATTGATAGCTGCTCCGGGAACATATAATCACAGCCTTCTCGTGGGACATCTATCTGAAAATGCGGCCAAGGCTATAAAAGCTGATTCATTGCTTGTAAAGGTAGCGGCCCTTTATCATGACCTTGGAAAAATAAAAAGACCCGAATATTTCTATGAGAACCAGGGGGATATCAAAAACGTGCATGACAAATTAAATCCTTCGATGAGCAGGAATATTATTGCAAACCATATTAAGGACGGTCTGGAAGTGGCACGCCAGAATAAAATACCGCAGAGAGTATTAAATATCATCTCTCAGCATCACGGAAATTCTCTCATATCGTATTTTTATGAAAAGCAGAAGAATAAATCCAGTGCAGTAAATGAGGGTTCCAATGGCCTGAAGGGACATTTTAGATATCCTGCCATGAAACCGCAGAGCAAGGAAGCAGCGATACTCATGCTTGCTGATTCAACAGAAGCAGCTGTGAGGTCCATTGAAAAAATAACTCCTAAAAAGATAGAACAGATGGTAAGTGATATAGTAGAGGACAGGATAAAAGATGGACAGCTCACTCAGGCATCAATAACATTTAAAGAGATAGAAATAGTAAAAACTACACTTATTGACGGGCTGATCGCTATTTATCATTCACGCATACCATATCAGAAAAGTGACGGGTCCGCTCCTGAAGAAGATATGAGTATGATAGCGAGTAGTGATTATTATTAATACTTACTATGCAAACAGAAATAATTAATAATCAGAATAAGGTAAAATTCGATTTCGAGCTTATCGGGAGATCCTCTTCCTGTATCTCAGATAAATTTGATCCGGATAATAATAAATCCCTTAATATAATATTTATCACGAGTGATGAAATACAGAAACTTAATAAAAACTACAGGAATGTTGATGGGCCCACAGATGTCCTTTCGTTTTCGTATCTTCCGGACATAGATGATGCAGGAGCGGGAGGCGGCCCTGCTGTTATAGGAGAGATCTATATCTCTCCTGAAGCGGCACTTAAAAATTCCAGAGATCAGGGAGAAGGCTGGAGTCTCAAGCTGGAAATAATGCTGCTTATAATCCATGGGATTCTGCATATTTATGGCTATGACCATGAAGATGAAGAAGAAAGAGCCATAATGTATAATATTCAAGACAGCATGATCCATGATTTAAGAAATAAAAGCTGGAACTGGTATTGACACATATTGTAAAATCTATAATAGATATATTTTTTCATTAAGGATAAGTTATATGGAAATGGGTATGATCACAATAAAGCATATTGAAGATTTTGATCTGAAGCTTATAAACACCCTGTGTGAATTGGAAATAGAAAATCTTGGAAATGAAGCCGCTATCAATCAATGGGTAATACCTGTACTAATAAGGTATGGTTTGGTATCTATTGCAGAAAAGCTGCCGGAGCAGGAAATAGCAGGCGTATGCCAGGTACTAAGAAATTACGGTGATCCATCCGGTGCTTTTATCCATTCATTTTATATCCGGCCCGGCTCCAGGGACAGGAAAATAGGAAAATTGCTTCTTAAAGGAGTTATAAATAAATTAAAATCAGATGATCTTAAGAAAGTACATTTAACAGTGGATCCTGAAAATATTCCGGCAGCAGCTCTTTACAGTTCCGTCGGATTTAAACGGGCAGGAGTCAGGAAAGATGAATATGGAAAGGGAATCGATAGGGACCTTTATGTACTGGCATTATGACGGAGAAGGATATTATTAAATCAGGATTCATAGGTCTTATAGGACGGACCAATGTTGGGAAATCAACATTGGTAAATAAAATACTGAAACAAAAAATACTGGCAACCTCGGATAAAGTACAGACTACCAGAAACTGTGTCCGCTGTATTTTAAATACTGATAGGAGCCAGATGATCTTTGTAGATAGCCCGGGCTTTTTCAAACCGAGGAATCTTTTTCAGGAGAGGCTCAATAATAGTGCAGATAGGGTAATAGGCGATGTGGATATCATTGCAGTAGTAGTTGATGCAGCAGGAGGCATTGGAAGAGGGGACAGGTTTGTATTTAAGCAGATAAGCAAAAGCAAGCTGCCGAAAATACTGCTTCTAAATAAAATTGATCTGATAAAAGACGGAAGGCTTAAAGAGCAGAGAGAGGAAATAGCAAATGAAGAGCTTTTTGATGATATATTTGAGGTTTCTGCAAGGACCGGTGAAAACATTGATAAATTCATCGAAGTACTGGAGAAAATTCTTCCTGAAGGACCCAGGTACTATGATGAGGATATGGTATGCGATCAGCCCCGGGAAAAGATGATATCAGAGGCTGTAAGAGAGAAATTGTTTAAGAATCTTTCTGATGAGATACCCCACAGCATAATGGTAGAAATCGATAGCCTTAAGGAGTCAAGGACCCGGTCCGGTGAAAAGCTTATTTCGGCCGAGTGTTCAATATATACTGAAAGGAATTCTCAGAAAGCAATAATAATAGGAAAATCGGGCAGTATGTTAAAAAAAGTCGGCCGGCAGGCAAGACAGGAATTAGAAAAGCTATTTGGAAACAAGGTCTTTCTTCAGTTATGGGTAAAAGTAAGAAAAAACTGGACAAAAGAAGAATCGTTCCTTGACCGTTTCGGCTATTAGCTGTTTTTAGACAGTATCAAGGATTGCTTAAGTATCGAGGCAATAATTAATTTATTAAAGTTTAAACAAAGGTAGGGTGGTTAAAATATTAACTAAGGAGCAATTAGCGAAAACTATTGATCAGACACTGCTTAATCCTGTAGCGACTCCAAAAGAAATAAAATATCTTTGCATGAATGCCAAAAATGAGCATTTTGCAGCCGTAGTGGTCAATCCGACGAATGTTATTCTGGCTGTGAAGATACTTGGCGATACTGATGTAAAGGTATGTTCGGTGATAGGTTATCCGCTTGGAGCAAATACTATAGAGACCAAGATCTTTGAATCCAGGGATTGCGTCAAAAAGGGTGCAGGAGAGCTTGATGTGGTTATAAATATCGGAGCAGTAAAGAGTGGTAATTATGAATATATTGAGAAAGAGCTGAGTGTTCTTGTAAGTATAATACGGCGTGATCAGATAGCCGAGTATAACCGCCATATTAATATCAAGATAATCATAGAGACCGGGATACTATCAAAAGATGAAGTAAGAAAGGTCAGTTCGATAGTCGAAAGATCAGGTGCAGATTTTATAAAGACTTCAACAGGTTTTGGAGCAAAGGGAGTAGAGCTGGATGATGTCCGCCTGATAAGGGAAGTCGTCACAAGGAATATAGGGGTGAAGGCTTCAGGCGGTATCAAAACTTTTGAAGATGCGCAGGCATTGATAGATGCAGGAGCTACAAGGCTTGGCACCAGCAGCGGAGTAAATATCATAAAGGAATATAGTATTATATTTGATAAATAATAATATTATCAAATAATCGGCTAATAATTTTAAATATACTATTTCAAGAATAAATTAAATTATTTTTATATGTCTACTTATAAAGCCAGAGCCATCATAATAAGGACCTATAAGCTTGGAGAGGCAGATAAGATCATAAAGATGTATTCCGGAGAGGGACAGGTGATTTCGGCAGTTGCAAAGGGATCCAGAAAGATAAGGTCCAGGTTCCAGGGACGTCTTGAACTTTTCAATATGGTAGATCTGGAGCTTTCCCGGGGAAGGAACCTCGATATAATCAATCAGGCAGAGATAGTTCACGCTTTTTCTAAGATCCCCCTGGACTTTTACAGATTTGTATTTGCAGAGATAATATCAAATATCATATTGAAGACGCAGATCTCGGGAGATGGCAATCCGGCACTTTCTAAACTACTCTATATCTGTCTCAATGAAATAGATAATACCGGGCAGGAAGATATAGCATCGCTTAAAAAAATAGTATGCTTTTTTAGCGCGAGATTTCTACAGGCCACAGGCTTTGCTCCAATGATGGATTCATGCAGCAGATGCAATAAGGATTCCGGGGACCTGTACAAGAGGGTGAAGACGAGTATAGGTTTTTCGGTAAAATATGGAGGTGTTCTCTGCAGGTCATGTTCGGCAGTAAGCAGTTCCAGAGCGCAGCTCAGCGCTTCCAGCTTCAGATTGCTCTCGGATCTCTTCAGGTTAAAAATGGAAGATCTGAGAGATATTGAAGTGGATCCTCACAGCCTGAGAAAGATCTACCGGCTCATAGAAGAATATATAGTCTTTCACACTGGATGTACCGTCGATAGTTTTAAATACCTGAAAAAAATAGGTATCTAAGATATTGATATTATCAGGGGAATCATTTATAGTCTTATTAGAAAGTTAAACATTCAAACAGTAAAACTATATAAGGAGCATATTATGCTGGTAGATCTAAAACAGAAATCACAGGTTACGATCCCAAAGGTACTATTAGAAAAGTTAAAATTAAAAATAGGTGATAAATTAGATATTGAAGAAAAAGATGGAAAATTAATAGCTATTCCTGTGGTAATGGTTCCAAGGGACCAATTACCCCTCATTAAGGATTAAAAAAATACAGGGTAAAAGGGGAATTTTCGAGGCAAGCATTGATATGGATATTAAAATAACCTGGCAATATATTGAAGGCGGGATATACCTTAGAAGTATGGGCCGGCATGACAAAACTTTAAAAAATTATTGAGTTTAAAATAAGGAACTTTAATGAAGATAGCAAATAATATTACAGAACTGATCGGAAACACCCCTCTTGTCAGGTTGAACGGTATTTCAAGCAAAACAGGGGCCGATATTGCGGCAAAACTTGAAAGCTTCAATCCGCTGTCAAGCATAAAGGACAGGATAGGCCATTCGATGATAAGGGATGGCGAAGAGAAAGGGCTTATTAATAAAGATACCACGATAATAGAGGCCACAAGCGGCAATACAGGCATAGCCCTGGCATATATCTGTGCTGTAAAGGGATACAGGCTCATCCTTACTATGCCTGATACCATGTCTGTGGAACGCAGGAAGATTTTAAAGATCTTTGGAGCAGAACTGGTACTCACTCCCGGAGCCAGCGGCATGAAAGGTGCAGTGGAGGAAGCTGAGCTGCTCCACAAGAAGACTCCTGATTCATATATCCCCCGGCAATTTAATAATCCGGCAAATCCTGAAATACACCGCCGGACCACTGCAGAAGAAATATGGTCCGATACTGATGGTAAAATAGATATACTGGTATGCGGTGTCGGAACAGGAGGCACAATTACAGGGATCACTGAAGAATTGAAAAAGAGAAAACCTGGCCTTATATCTATTGCTGTAGAACCTTTTGATTCTCCCGTGCTTTCTGGAGGAAAACCGGGGACCCATAAGATACAGGGGATCGGAGCCGGCTTTATCCCCGAAATTATAGATCTGGGACTAATAGACGAAATAATAAAAATAAAAAATGAGGATGCGGTTGAAACTGCGAGGAGGCTGGCAGCCGAAGAGGGGATCCTTGCAGGCATATCTTCAGGAGCGGCGGTTAGTGCAGCGATCGAAGCAGCAAAGCGTAAAGAAAATAAAAATAAATTAATAGTGGTCATCCTGCCTGATACAGGAGAACGCTACCTTTCAACCGATTTATTTGATTGATAGATAAATATGCAGGGGGCATTATAATAGCTTATCGGCATCTGTTCAAATCTATGCAGGATGATCTTTTCCATAAAGAAAAATGCCGGGTATAATCATTTTCGCTGATTGACTATTAAATCTAATATGATTAAAATAAGGGACTATGAATTTTCAGGATATAATTTTTAATCTGCAAAAATATTGGGCCATCAGGGATTGTATAATCAAACAGCCTTTGGATCTGGAAAAGGGCGCTGGGACGTTCAATGCTGATACTTTTTTAAGATGTCTGGGACCCGAACCATGGAATGTAGCATATGTCGAACCCTCAAGAAGGCCCACTGATGGAAGATATGGAGAAAATCCTTTCAGGTCCCAGTTTTATTATCAATTTCAGGTACTTCTGAAACCCTCGCCTGATGATATTATTGATCTTTATCTCGGCTCCCTTGAAAGTCTGGGAATAAAGCTTGCCAGCCATGATATAAGATTTGTGGAAGACGACTGGGCATCGCCTACAATAGGGGCCGCAGGGCTTGGGTGGGAAGTCTGGGCAGACGGGATGGAGATAACGCAGTTCACATACTTTCAACAGATGGGGGGGCTTGCATTAAAGCCTGTATCGGTAGAGCTCACTTATGGGCTCGAGAGGATAGCAATGTATCTGCAGGATAAAGAGAGCTTCTGGGAGCTTTTATGGAATGATAATATAACCTACCGTGATGTTCATCTGGAATCAGAAAAGCAGTGGTCCAAATATAATTTTGAGATAGCGGATATAGATATGCTGCTTGACCTTTTTGATAAGTATGAAAAAGAATTTAATAGCGTGATAAGCGAAGGACTCGTATTTGTCGGCCACGAATATGTTCTTAAATGTTCCCATATTTTCAATCTGCTTGATGCAAGAGAGGCAATAAGTGTGGCCCAGAGGACCTCTTATATAGCGAGGGTAAGGAAGCAGGCTAAAGTATTATGTCAGAAATATGTAGAACAGAGAGAAGAACTTGGATTTCCTCTTTTAAAAAGAGGTGAAAAATAGATTATGAAAAGCGACCTTATTTTAGAGATAGGAACAGAAGAGCTCCCACCGTCCTGTACCGGTGAAGGTCTCAATAGCCTGAGAGTCCTGCTCGAAAAAAACTTTATTGAGAACCGGATCAAATTTGACAGTATTTCCGCCTATAGTTCTCCGAGGAGGCTGGCAATCTATGTGAAGGGGACCAGCGATACACAGGAAACTGCTGAAAAAACTGTCACGGGCCCTCCAAAGAAGATTTCATATGACACAGATGGAAAACCAAATAAAGTTGCAATAGGGTTTGCTAAAAGTCTCGGTATTGATATTGGGGATCTTGAGGAAATAGAGATAAAAGGAAAAGGAATATACCTCGGCAAAAAAATGGTCCAGAAAGGCAAAAGGACCCATGAGATACTTCCGGATATACTTAAAAATACAATACTGTCTGTTACTTTTAAAAAGCAGATGTACTGGGGAGACTACGGGACCCGGTTCATAAGGCCGATAAGATGGCTGCTTGCAATTCTGGGAAGCGAAGTAATTGACTTTAAAATAGAGAATGTAAGATCAAGTAATATTACTTTTGGCCACAGGACATTAAGTACCTCGCCGATAGAGATCGGCTCTGCGGACCAATACTTTCAGAAACTTAGAGAAGGCAGGGCAATAGCTGACCAGGCAGTTAGAGAAAAGATGATCTATGAGCAGATAAAAAATATAGAAGAAAATATATGGAATAAAGAATATAAAGCTGTTATAGATGAAAAACTGCTCAGGGAAGTCATCGACCTCGTAGAGATTCCCAATGTTCTTATCGGGCATTTCCCGGAAGCTTTCCTTTATATGCCTGCTGATATTCTAATAGAAGCAATAAAGTATCATCAAAAGTATTTTCCTGTAGTTGACAGTAAAGGTGGTATCACTACAAATTTTTTAATTGTACAGAATGGTATTGAGGATAATGGAGATATTAAAAAGGGTAATGAAAGGGTCCTGAGAGCCAGATTAAGCGATGCATCTTTCTTCTATGAACAGGATAGAAAGCATGATTTCCCATACTGGCAAGAAAAGCTTAAAGGTGTGATTTTTTATTCTGGCCTGGGAAATATGAATGAGAGGCAGGCAAGGCTGAAAGGGATCAGCATATACCTTGCGGAGAAAATAAATAAATCTGATAATAAAAAACTTTTAAAAGATCTTAAAGATGCAAGTGTTCTATGTAAATGCGACCTTGTGACTAATCTGGTAGTGGAATTTCCTGAACTGCAGGGTATTGTCGGAAGAGAGTATTCCAGAGAAAGAGGATATAATGAGGCTGTCTCAAAAGCAGTATTCGAGCATTATCTTCCGGGGTCAGCAGGAGATAGGCTTCCCGGCACTGAAGCAGGAAGGATCCTTTCACTGGCTGATAAGATAGATACCATAACAGGTTTATTTTTGATGGGAAAGGCCCCCTCGGGTTCGGAGGACCCGTTTGCTTTAAGGAGAAAGGCTTCCGGAATAGTCCGGTCCATTCTTGGAGGAGATTATGATATAGATCTAAAGGGTCTTATAAGGTTCTGCACTGCATTGTATAAAAAGTCATATAAGACAAAGGAATCTGATGATAATAAAATAGCTGAAAAGATATTCGGGTTCATAATAGCGAGACTAAGATTCCTGATAATAGAGAATAATAATAGGATGGATGTATTTGATGCTGTGCTTGGTTCAGGATGTTCCTCACTTAAAGATATTGACCTGAGACGGGAAGCGATCGAAGAATATATGTCAAAGGAGGATATAAGGTCCATTGTCTGGCCGATGAGCAGAAGTAAAAATATAATAAATGGAAAACAATTTGGAGCAGTCGATCCGGGGCTACTCAAAGAAAAATATGAGAAAGAGCTGTTTGGAGCCCTGCAAAAGGCAGAAAGTAATATCTGCGGTCTTATAGAAGGAAAAGAGTATTGTGAATTATTGGAAGAAATGAGCAGCTTTGGCGGGATTGTGGATAAATTCTTTGACGAGGTACTCGTGATGGATAAAGATGATAAAGTAAAAGCCAACCGCATAAATCTATTAAAAAAAGTAGCAGATCTATATATCAATTTTGCAGATTTTTCACTGATCGTCATCGATACTGGCGTAAGGTAAGAGTCCGGATCTCTGCTTATATGCTCCGGTAATCAGCTAATATATTCCTCAGGCAATTCATACTTATATTTTAGAAGTTTTTTTGATAGTATTACTCGATTTGTATTTTTAAAATGCAAGAATATTTATATAGGAGAAGGGATAAAAAATGACATCTAAAAAGTATGTGTACTTCTTTGGTGAAGGCAAGAAGGAGATGAAAAAGCTCCTCGGAGGCAAAGGAGCAAATCTATCAGAGATGACTAATATAGGTCTTCCGGTACCTCCTGGCTTTACTATTTCCACTGAAGTGTGCAATCTGTATTATGACCTCGGAGAGAGATGGCCGGAGGGTCTTGATGAGCAAATAGAGGAAAATCTTAAAAAACTTGAAGAGAAGATGCAGATGAGTTTTGATGATAAGGATAATCCTCTGCTTGTATCTGTACGTTCAGGTGCGGCGGTATCCATGCCGGGGATGATGGACACTGTACTTAATCTGGGCCTGAATGATACATCGGTCAGGGCTCTCATAGCGAAGACCGGAAATGAAAGGTTCGGCTGGGATGCATACAGGAGATTTGTCCAGATGTTCGGTGATGTTGTAATGGATGTGGAACATAACAGGTTCGAAAAGGCTCTGCAGGCAAAAAAGGACAGCAGGGGAGTTAAGCTTGACACAGAACTTACCGGACAGGACCTTAAAGAACTGGTAGAAGACTATAAAAATATAATAAAGGATGCAAAGGGGAAAAGCTTTCCGGAAGATCCCAGGGAACAGCTCAGGATGTCAATAGATGCAGTTTTTGGTTCCTGGAACAATAAGAGAGCTCAAACCTATAGGAACCTTCATGATATTCCTCATAATATAGGTACAGCGGTAAATGTGCAGACAATGGTATTTGGAAATATGGGAGAGACTTCGGGGACCGGAGTAGCATTTACAAGGAACCCTTCAACAGGAGAGGATGTTTTTTATGGTGAATATCTTATTAATGCACAGGGAGAAGATGTGGTTGCAGGGATAAGAACACCTCAGCCTATTGTAAAGCTGGAAGAAGAGATGCCTGAAAGCTATAAGCTTCTTATGGATATAAGAAATAAGCTCGAGGATCATTACAGGGATATACAGGATCTTGAGTTCACAATACAGGAAGGCAAGCTGTATATGCTTCAGACAAGGACAGGCAAAAGGACTGCAGCTGCAGCTCTTCAGATAGCTGTAGATATGGTGAATAATGACTTTATTGATAAAAAGACTGCTGTGACAAGGGTAGAACCACAGATGCTGGATCAGCTTCTGCACAAGCAGCTGGATAAAGATGCAAAGGAGAAAGCCGAAGTGCTGGCGAAGGGACTCCCTGCATCTCCGGGAGCAGCTCCTGGCAAGGTTGTATTTAATGCTGATGATGCTGTTGAAGAATCCAAAAACGGGAATGTGATACTTGTAAGGACAGAGACTTCTCCGGAAGATATACAGGGCATGGCTGTTGCACAGGGCATACTGACTGCAAGGGGCGGAATGACCTCTCATGCAGCTGTTGTGGCCCGTGGAATGGGTAAATGCTGTATAGCGGGCGCGGAAGAAATAAAAGTATTTGAAAATAAACAATATTTCCAGGTAAAAGACAAACAAATAAAAAAAGGCGATTGGATAACCCTTGACGGCTCTACGGGTGAGATATTTATGGGCAGGATACCGGTAGTGGATCCTGAGGTAAATGAGAACATGCAGACCTTTATGAGCTGGGTCGATGATTATAAAAAGCTTGGAATAAGGGCAAATGCAGATACACCCAATGATAGCCAGGTTGCAAGAGATTTTGGAGCAGAAGGGATAGGCCTTTGCCGAACAGAGCACATGTTCTTTGAGGGCGAGAGGATAAAATCCGTCAGGAAGATGATAGTTTCATCAAATGAAGAAGAAAGAAGAGAAGCTCTTAAGGAGCTTCTGCCGATGCAGAGAAAAGATTTCTATGAGATATTTAAGGTGATGAAGGATCTCCCGGTCACAATCAGACTGCTTGATCCGCCCCTTCACGAATTTCTTCCCACTGAAGATGAGGATATAGAGGAGATCGCAAAAGAGATGGGAATGAGTTTTGATGATTTAAAATCTACAATAATATCGCTTCACGAGATGAATCCTATGCTGGGCCACAGGGGTTGCAGACTTTCCATAACTTATCCTGAGATAGCAGAAATGCAGGCAAGGGCTATATTCGAAGCTGCTGCAGACCTGACAAAAGAAGGATATGATGTGCAGCCTGAAGTAATGGTCCCTCTTGTCGGAAGCCTCATGGAAATAAAGATACTAAGAGAAAAGATCGTATCTGTTGCTGATGAAGTAATGGGTGAAAAGGACCAGAAATTCAATTATAAAGTAGGTACCATGATCGAGGTTCCCAGAGCATGCCTTATTGCTGACAAGATAGCAAAGGAGGCAGAATTTTTCAGCTTTGGCACCAATGACCTCACACAGATGGCTTATGGGTTCTCGAGGGATGATTCCGGTAAATTCCTTCCTGATTATATCGAGCAGGGGATCCTGGCAAAAGATCCTTTTGCGACCCTTGACATTGGCGGCGTGGGACAGCTTATAAAGATGGGGCTGGAAAAGGGAAGAGCCTCAAGGAAAGACCTGAAGGTAGGTATTTGCGGAGAACATGGCGGCGATCCAAAGTCTATAGATTTTTGCCATGAGATAGGTTTGGATTATGTAAGCGCCTCGCCATACAGGGTGCCGGTAGCAAGACTTGCAGCTGCACAGGCAGCGATAAGGGAAGAATCTGAGAAAGAATAATCATATATTAGCTTAATAGGCCAGGGCTCATACAGATCATAATATGTCTGATGGGTCCTGATCTATTCACATAATGCTCACATGCAATACATAAATATGATAAAATTACAGTATGAATTAAAAGATCTTTTCATACGCTGGATTTCTTAATAAACATTTCTTAGTGTTTTGATCTTTTGTTTTTATTGACCATTATATGCATAAACTATGTCAAGAAGCCTAAAAGATGGCGAGATAGATGAATTAAAATCTCGCGCTGATATATATAATATAGTATCCAATTATGTGGGCCTGAAAAAATCCGGAAAAAGCTATTCTGGCCTGTGTCCCTTTCATAAAGAAAAAACACCATCTTTTTCTGTGGACCCCGGGAAACAGCTGTATCACTGTTTTGGCTGCGGTGAAGGCGGGGATATAATAAGTTTCATAGAAAAAATTGAAAATATGGATTTTATTGAAGCTATAGAGTTTATTGCAAATAAGATCGGATATAAGCTTAAATATAATATGACAGGTGTATCAAAGGAATCTGGAAGGGCCAGAAATAGGCTATATGAAATAAATGAACTTGCTAAGAAATATTTTCAATTCATATTACATAATAGCAAATCAGGAAAAGTGCCTCTTGATTATTTAAAAAAGAGAGGTTTTACCGGTAAAACCATAAAAGAATTTGAAGTAGGCTATAGCATGGATCTCTGGAATAATTTTACAGGCTTCATCTCGAAAAGGGGATATAAGGATAAAGAGATTATAGGAAGCGGGCTGGCTATTGAAAGCACGAAGAAGCCGGGAGCTATATATGACCGGTTCAGGGGAAGAATAATGTTTCCCATTGAAGATATTGTGGGAAAACCGATCGGTTTTGGCGGTAGGATAATATCTGAAAAATCCGGGACTGCCCGTCAGAATGCAAAATATATTAATACGCCCGAGACCAGAGTATATTCCAAGAGTAAGAATATTTACCGCATCCATCAGGCGAAGAACAATATTGTCAAAAACGATGAAGTGCTTATAGTAGAAGGATATACAGATGTAATGGCTCTTCACCAATCAGGAATATGGAATGCTGTTGCCAGTCTTGGCACAGCTCTTACTTCTGACCAGATAAAGATACTCGGCAGGTTTACAAAAAACATCATACTTGTATTTGACAGTGATCAAGCAGGGATAAATGCATCGCTTAAAGGAATCGAAAGGCTCAAGGAGTATAATGAAAGACTTGATCTTTATTTTGAAAGTAATCTAAATATAAAGGTAGCGGTTCTTGAAAAAGGATATGATCCTGCTGAATTTATTTTAAAGAGAGGAAAAGAAAGCTTCCTTGACAGGATCAATAAATCTCAGAACATAATTGATTTTACTATTGATATAATACTTGGAAAACATGATATAGGAAATCTTTCAGGAAAACTTAAAGCCAGCGATGATCTTATTAGATTTATAACCACACTATCGTCTTCTATTATTCAGGAGGAGTGTATAAAAAAAATCGCTCAGAGATTGAACCTTAAAGAAAATCTTTTGCTTGAGGAAATGCATAAGAAAAAAAACACACCCGGCACTAAAGATAATTATTGGAACAGGTCCAAAGATGCCGGAGGAAATACAGAAAAAGAAAAAGTGCTGCCTTTTAAAAAAGTCGAGATAGAGGCTCTTAAATTGATTGTAAACGGACTCGGAAACAGGCTGGAGGAATTTCTTGGCCTGGGTTCCGGGTATTTCAGATTTGAAGATACAAAAGAACTCTATGATGCATTAATAAAGGAAATAAATAAGGCAGGTGGAAATTATAAAAAGGTGAACTTTCCCATAAAAATCTCGTCTGATATTTTAGAAAATGCGGAAGCAAAGAAACTATATAATTTTATACTCTTTAGTGAGCTTCATTATGATGAAGATGAGATAGACCCGGCAAGCGATGAAATCCTGAATAATTTGAAAAGTATACATCTATCAGAAGAAATAGAATATGTAAGAAAAAAGATGATTGAATATGGCGATGCTAAAAAAGGATCAAGTGATGAAGAAATTAAAAAACTGGAGCGTAAGCATGACGGTCTTTATCAGCGGCTCATAAGACTTGAACAGGAAAAGCAAAATCTGGGTATAATAACTGTATAGGAAAGAGTTTGAGAATTATTCTAAATCATATAAAATATAGTTTCTGAAAAAATCTCAATAAAATTTAAATATTTTTGAGGTAATCAAATATGAAAATAGGATCTGAATTAAAACTGGAAGAAGTAAGGGCTCTTATAACAAAGGGAAAATCTGATGGCATGCTTACAACAGAAGAGATCACAGAGGCTCTTTCGGAAATCGATTTCAACAAAGAACAGATTGAAAATATTTATAGTGTAATCGAAAAGCTTGGAATCGAGATAGTAGATAAAGAAAATGATAATATAGATGCCAGGGTCCAGGCTAAAAAGGAAGGTAAAAATATTAAAAAGAGAAAACTTGACCTTTCAATTAAGTCGCCTACAAATGATCCTGTAAGGATGTATCTTAAAGAGATAGGAAAGGTAAGACTTTTAATTGCTTATGAGGAGGTTATGCTTGCCAGGAGGATAGAGGCTGGCGATATCGGAGCTAAGAGAAGTCTTGTAGAAGCAAACTTAAGGCTTGTTGTAAGTATAGCCAAAAAATATATAGGAAGAGGAATGCTATTTCTTGATCTTATACAGGAAGGTAATCTGGG
>CBDUUS010000002.1:0-19946 GCA_965370465.1 uncultured bacterium
GGCTTTTCTTGAAAATAATAAAATAAAGTGATAATATTCCCTGAGTTTTTATAACTTACCAAAATTTTAAAATATAATTATTTATTCTATCAGAATATTTTTAAGTAGATAAATAAAATATACAGAAAAGAGTGAGAAAAATGTCAAGGATGTGCGATATTTGCGGAAAGAAGACTGTATTTGGAAATAATGTGAGCCATTCACATAGAAAGACAAGAAGGACCTTCATGCCTAATATACAGAAGGCAAAAGTTGAAATAAAGGGCAAGATAAAAAATATTAATATCTGCACCCGCTGCCTGAAGGCAAATAAAGTAAAGAAAGTAATCTGATCTTTTACCGGCCCTTCTTATTAAGAACGCAGAAATATCCAGCTTCGCTTTCAAGGTAATATGGCATTATATCCATTTCCATTTTTACCGGATCACCTGCATTATCAATATTTTCAGCTACTGTATACCTGCCATTCATTAAGCTTAAAAAGCGCCTTATCATTTGTCCATTCTCTACAGGAGATATGGTGCATGTATAGAAAAGCATCCTGCCGCCATTTTTCAGATAAGGGTCGCAGGCAGCCATTATATCCAATGCCATATCTGAAAGTCTTTCTATATCCTTAAATTCCCTATTATATTTAGCCTCAGGATTTTTTGCAGTGGTCCCCAGGGCGCTGCATGGCGCGTCCACGATAACAGCATCAAAATAATTCAAATGATCGCCTTCCATCCTATCAAGAAATCCTGTCCTGGAAGAATCCGAAAGAAAGGTATCCACATTTTTTGACCCATGCCTTTTCAGATTTTCTGAAAGGATCTTTATCTTTTCCGGACTCTTGTCCACTGCCAGTATATATCCGCTGTTTTTCATAAGCTGCGCCGTAAACGATGCCTTTCCTCCGGGCGCGGCACAGCAGTCAAGTATTTTTTCTTCCGGCCCCGGTCCAAGGAAATATTTTATGGCCATCTGGGATGAAATATCCTGCACGCTGATAATGCCATTTTTATATAGCTTTTCCTTTTCAAGCCCCATAGCCGATGAGATAAGGGCAGCTTCCTTAAATACCGGTTCTCCATTTTTTATATGTTTCAAAACTGCCGGTTCAAATACCTTCCTGAAGTCCGCATTTAGACTGTCCATATCACCGGAGGCCAATCCTACCGGCTTTGCTTTTATATTTTTTAGCCGGTCCAATATTCCGGCATATGTGCATTCCCCTGAGTTATCTGCGCCGGCCTGCTCTATATGTCTGTCCATATTTATTCTAATATAGAATTCGGGGATCCTGTTAAGATGGGCACATATGCGGGCGGTCCTTTCTTTTCCATAATACTCCATCCAGTATTTGATTATCCATTCCGGGAATGAATGGATGACTGATAATCTCTTTTCATCTCCGGCTTTCTGCTTTTGAAGCATGGCTATAAGATACTCATCCGGATCAGCTATTTCCGATGCCCTTCGCATTACTGCATTCACAAAGCCGGCAGCAGCTCTATTAACATTCTTTGCAAGCTTTACACTCTCATCCACAATTGAATATGCGGGGACCCTGTCCATGAAGTGGACCTGATAGATGCCCATCCTCAGTATATTAAGTATGCCGGAATCGATATCAGCGGTCCTTCTCTTCGATAGATTTGATATGATGAAATCGGACCTTAATACATATCTGACTGTTCCTTTGACTATATTAAATATAAAACGGCGGTCAAGACTGCACGCGCCGGACCCCTCGAGCCCTTCTGAAATAAGTTCCTTAAGCGATGCTCCGGTTTTAAAGTAATGGCCCAGCATATCAAGAGCTATCCTGCGGGGATTTGCCTTTTCTATATTCATTTTAATCATTTTCCATGACAGAACCGGGTTCTGGCTTATATCCATTTATAAAGCTTCTATGGTCCATCGGCTTTTTCCCCTGCGGCTGAAGCAATTCAATGCTCACTGCCCCGCCTCCGCCGCAATTTACTATGAGCCCTTCATTCCTATCAGCATTTAGTATTTCTCCTGCAGCAGCATCTTTTTCACCCTTCGAAACAGGACCTGCCCGGAGTATCTTTATTTTTGAACCCCTGTACATCGTATAGGCTCCCGGCTTTGATGAAAATGCCCTTATTTTATTTATTATTTCCCCTGTCTTGCCTGACCAGTCGATCTTAAGGTCGCCGGCAGTGATCTTCCCTGTATATGTGATCCCTTTGCTTCCCTGGGGACGGGCTTCATATCCAGAACCTTCGATCAGGTCAAGCACATTTATAAGCAGGGGCGCCCCGAACCTTATTACTTTATCCTCAAGATCATCCAGATTATCAGAATCAGCTATATTAAAGCCGGTCCGGGCAAAGATCCCTCCTGTATCCACTTCATATACCACTTCATTTATAGTGACCCCTGTAGCTTCGGCACCATCAAGAAGCGCGGATATCATTGGAGAAGGACCCCTGTAGGCAGGCAGCAGGGATGGGTGGACATTGATCCATGCCCGTGGCCATCTTTTAAATATTTCAGCCGGAAGGATCATCCCGAAAGATACTACTACCGCATAGTCAAATGAAATAGCAGAAAGCTTCTCAATGAAGCTGCTGTCGCATTTTGAGAGTTCATGGACCCTGAGCCCCATGCCGGCGGCATATTCTTTTACTGGATTAGGCTGAAGCTTTCTGCCTCTTCCTTTTTTCTTATCCTTATAGGTGAAGACTCCTGTCACTTCATGGCTGGAATCAACTATTTTTTCAAGAAACGGCACCGAGAAATCAGAAGAGCCGAAATAAATTATTTTCAATACAATATCTCCTTATCCGGTAAATAGATAAAACAATTATCAGGATTTTATCTCACTTATTCTTTTTAGAAGCTCCATCCGCGAATCAGCATCGAGATGGTCAATAAACATTTTTCCGTTTAGATGGTCCACTTCATGCTGAAATATCCTTGCAAGGAGGTCCTCTGCTATAAGTTCCACAGGTTTTCCCTTGAGGTCTGTCGCCCTTACCTTTACTTTTTGAAATCTGCTTACCTGAAAACCCTGGATCGAATGTATAGACAGGCAGCCTTCGCCGTCTTCGACCATTTCATTGCCTATTGCCTCTACTTCGGGATTGATATAGGTCCCTATTTCATTTTCATACCTTATGATTATTACCCTCTTTGATATGCCTATCTGCGGAGCCGCCAGCCCCACCCCTTCTTCGTCTCCAAGAGTGTCGATCATATCCCTGACAAGATCCGGTATGCTTTTACCTATTTTTTCTACTGCTTTCGAAGTCTCCCTCAGTACCGGGTCCCCGATTTTCCTTACTTTTTTTATTGCCATATCCTTCTCCTGTTTAAAGTATCCATACCGGATCGACATCTATTATAAGCCTTATGTCTTTATTTTTCCTGTAACTTTTCAGCGACTCTCCCAATTCTTTTGTCAGACTCTCTATTTTTTTGGTCTTTAAAAGTATATGCCAGCGGTAAAATTTGTTTATCCTGTAAAAAGGCGCTGGTGCCGGCCCCAATATATCAATATTTATTTTAATGTCTTTATGTATTTTATCCAATATTTTTTTGGTCCCATTCTTTACCATAGCCTCATCAAGGCCTGATATTATTATATTTACAAGATTTGAAAAAGGAGGATAGGAAAGCTCTCTCCTGCTCTCAAGCTCCTCTATATAGAACTTTTCATAATCTTCATCCATAAGATGGACCATAATGCCTGAGTCCGGCCTATAGGTCTGTATTATGACCCTGCCTTTTTTATCCTTTCTTCCGGCCCTTCCCGATACCTGTGTTATAAGCTGATAGAACCTTTCATTCATATGATAGTCCGGCAGCGATAGCATCCCATCGCAGTTTATCACGCCCACAAGAGTGATATCAGGTATATCGAGACCCTTGGCTATCATCTGCGTTCCGATCAATATGGACCTTCCCGGAGCGGAAAAGCCTTCGATTATCTTATGATGGGATTTCTTCTTTTTAGTGATATCAGAGTCCATCCTGTATACCGGTACATCCCTGAATCTCGATCTTATCTTTGTCTCGATCCTCTGGATGCCGCTGCCCGCAAGAAAAAGATTTGCCGTTCCGCATAATCTGCAGACACCTGTATATCTTTCTTCCCTGCCGCAGTGGTGGCATTTAAGCTTTCCGCTGTCGCGGTGATAATTGTATGATAGTTCACATGCGGGGCACTTCGGAACATTGCCGCATCCCCTGCAGATCACAAAATTTGAAAATCCCCTGCGGTTTATAAATATTATTACTTTATTATCCTTTTCAAGCTCTTCCCTCATAGCCTTATAAAGCGCTGAAGTTATAAATTCATCTTCCTTTTTCCTGTCTATGGCCCTGAGGTCGACGATCTGTCTTTCCACTTTTACTGAGCTCCGGGCCCTTATGGGCACTTCCAGCAGAGTATGGTCCTTTCTGGTCTCAGCCATATGCCTTGTATCGACCGATGGTGTGGCGCTTCCCATTATAAGCGGGATTTTTTTTATCTCCGAGAGCTTCGCTGCCACATCGCGCGTATTATACCTGACCATGGAATTTTCCTTATAGGAAGGATCGTGCTCTTCATCCATTATTATTATCCCGATATCTTTGATAGGAGCAAACAGCGCGGATCTTGTCCCGATAATAAGCTCGACATCCCCTTCAAGTATTTCCATCCACCTGTCAAACCTTTCACCCTCGCTCATATGGGAATGATAGACTGCTGCCTTCTCGCCGAATATCTTCTCAAATCTTAAAAATAGCTGGGGGGTCAGGGAGATCTCCGGTACCAGCATCAATGCCCTTCTGCCGCTGTCTATGACCTTTTTACAGACATCCATGTATATCTCGGTCTTTCCGCTGCCGGTGACTCCCTGTATCAGGAATTTCCGGCTTTCATCTTTTTCAAGGGATATGGCTATCCGGTCGATGCACTTTCTCTGATACTGGTTTAAAGTAATGCCGCTGCTGCTATTACCTGAAATGCTGTCATATCTAAAATCCCGCCTTATTCTCTGCTTTCTCTTTTTTACGATCCCCCCGCAGATGAGCCTCTTTAAAGAACCGGGACCGCTTGAGGTGCTTTTGAGCAGCGCGGTCCTTTCCATCTCTCCTTCCGCTGTATGGTAAAGCATGTCAAGGATCCTTTTCTGGGCCTTCTTCTTCTTCCATCCCGGATCATCTGCGACTCTATCATATGCACTTTTATCGATCTGTATAATGGTCTCATATTTATAATTCTGCCCTCCGCTTTCAAGGGTCCTTTTATTTTTTCTGCCAGGGGGGAGAAATAACCTTAATACGCTGGTCAGGGGCTGGATATAATATTTACTCATCCATATGGCAAGCTCGAGGATCTGTGCGTCAAAAATAGGAGAAATACCGGAAAGTCCTGCTATTTCCTTGAGTCCGCCGGGATCGATGGATGTCTTATCCTTTACCCTTACTACATATCCGATCTCTTTCCGGTTTGAAACCGGTACGATGACAATGCTGCCTGTCCTTATTGAAGACAACATCCCGGAAGGTATGATATAATCAAAAGGATGGTCGACACCAATTGATCTTATATCGATATATACTTCAGCATATTTATGCCCTGGTCCCATTAAATATAATTTAGCCCAACCTTCCCAGTTAGAGCGCATGGCAAAATCTCTATTTATTCCAATAAATTTATATGAAAGCTTTTATTCAGGGATCTATTTAAGCCCCAGATAATCCTTAACTGCATCCACTTTGTCAAGCTTTTCCCATGTGAAATCCCTGTCATGCCTTCCAAAATGTCCATATGCAGCAGTCTTTTTGTATATCGGCCGCAATAGGTCCAGATCCCTTATAATTGCGCCTGGTCGCAGATCGAATATCTCTTTTACGGCTTTTTCTATTTTATTAGTATCTACTTTTTCGGTTCCAAAAGTCTCTACCATTACAGATACTGGATGTGATACTCCTATGGCATATGCTACTTCAAGCTCGAGCCTGTCCGCCGCACCGGCAGCAACGAGGTTCTTGGCTACATATCTCGCAGCATAAGCTGCTGAACGGTCGACTTTTGAAGGGTCTTTTCCTGAAAAGGCTCCTCCTCCATGCCTTGCCGTCCCGCCATATGTATCTACTATTATCTTCCTTCCGGTCAGGCCCGCATCTCCCATTGGTCCGCCTATTGTAAATTCTCCTGTCGGATTTACAAAAAGATCGAAGTCTCCGGAAAGATATTCTTCCGGTATTATGGGCTTTATTACAAATTCCTTTATATCAGGCATTATCTGTGTCTCAATATCTATATTGGGGGCATGCTGGGATGATACCACTATTGTCTCGATCGCTACCGGTTTGTCATTTTCATACCTTATGCTGACCTGCGACTTGCCATCGGGCCTCAAATATGGAAGTATTCCTGCTTTCCTCACTTCAGAGAGCCTGTGGGCAAGCTTATGTGCAAGCATTATTGGAAGAGGCATGAATTCAGGCGTCTCATTGCAGGCATATCCAAACATCATACCCTGATCTCCCGCACCCTGCTGGTCTATCTCGTCTTCATATCCATTACCGACCCTTGATTCCAGAGCCCTGTTCACGCCCTGTGCAATATTGGAGGACTGTTTTCCGATCGATACCATTACTCCGCAGGTCTCATAATCAAAACCATATTTGGCCCTTGTATAGCCGATGCCCTTTACTGTATCCCTTACTATTTTAGGTATTTCGACATAAGTATTTGTTGTAATTTCTCCAGCTACAATTACTATCCCTGTTTTTAGCAGAGTCTCAACAGCTACCCTTGCATGCACATCATCGCATATAATGGCATCAAGAATGGCATCTGATATTTGATCCGCCATCTTGTCCGGATGACCCTCAGTGACTGATTCTGATGTAAATACAAAATTTCCTTTTCCTGCCATTGCCTTTCCCATCCATCCTTTCTATATCAACAATTAATTATTCTTTGACTTCCTTTATTATCTCATCCCAGATACCCCCCGCTATTATGCGCTTTTCGTCTATGGGTATCCTCACAGGATCTTTTCCGCTTCTTATTATCTCAACTTCATTATAGTCGCTTCCAATTGCCGTATTTTCCCCGGATATGTCATTTGCGACTATCATATCAATATTTTTGCCGGAGAACTTCTTCAGGACATCTTTAATATTATATCCACTTTCAGCAGCAAAACCCACTAAAAATTGACCCTTCCTTTTACTTGTCGAAAGAATCTCTAAAATGTTTTCATTTAATTTAAATTTTAGCCGTGAGAGCAGTCCATCTCTTTTGGATAATTTTCCGCCGGCGGTCTCTTCCGGCACAATATCGCTTACCGCCGCCGCCATTATTATTATATCGGCATCATCCATATGCCCGAGCACTGCCTTCTTCATCTCTGCGGTACTTCCTACATAATGAGTCTCTACCCCATATGGGACCGGCCTTTCTCCGGCCGTACTTATTAATATGACCTTCTCTGCGCCTCGAGAATAAGCTTCTTCAGCGAGACTATGGCCCATCTTGCCGCTTGAAGCATTTGATATATATCTCACCGCATCTATATATTCCCTTGTCCCGCCTGCTGTTATGATTACCTTTTTACCGCTTAGCTCCTTTGAAACTGTCAGAAGCTGCGAGAGCCTTTTTATTATAGTATCTTCATTTTCCATCCTGCCTGCTCCGGACTCGCCGCATGCAAGCTCCCCTTTCACAGGGCCCGCTATCTGATATTTCCCGCTGCTTTTAAGCTTTTTTATGCTTTCGGCTACAGCAGGGTCGAGGTACATGCTTTCATTCATCGCTGGAGCTATAAGCACCGGGCAGGAGGCTGCCAGAGAGGAAGTCGTCAGAAAGTCATCGCATATCCCATTAGCAAGCTTGCATATGATATCTGCGCTTGCAGGTGCTATAAGGTATGCATCGGCGCTATGGGAAAGAGAAATATGATATATCCGGCCCTGGTTCTTGAACTGGTCCGTTATTGTCTCATTTCCGGAAAGCGAACTGAATGTTATGGGGTTTATAAAATTAATGGCACGGGGCGTCATCACTGGAATGACTTGAGCGCCCGACTTGACCAATCTGCTGCATATATAAGCCGCCTTATAAGCAGCTATGGAAGCGGTTATTCCCAGTACAATCTTTTTCTTTAAAAAAATTGAACTGTTAACTTCCAAGATTATTTTTCTTCCTTTTTTTTGGTGTCAAATTCTATCATTTTTTCCTTCACTTCATTAAAGGATATTTCAAGAGGGTCCTGTGAATCAATATCCACAAGCGGCTTCACTATATTTACCCTTTCCATATTTCTTGCTGCAGTAAAGTATTCTCCGAGTTCCCTTGCCCTTACAGAAACTATCCTGCATAATTTATATTTACTTTTTATATTTTTTTCATATTCATCAAAAAACTGTATTTTCACTATTCTTTTTCCTTCCCTGCTTCATTTTTTAGCAACTTTTTTAGATTTTGCAAAGCTTCATTATAATTATTATTGACGATTATGCAATCATAATATTTTTTATACTCCAGTTCCTTACTCGCTATCTTGAGCCTCTTTTCTATCTCTTCGCACTCATCGGTCCCTCTCTTTATTAGCCTCTTCCTTAGTTCTTCTATAGTATTTGTCAGTATAAATATATAAAAAGCATCATTTGTCTTTTCCTTTATCTGCATGGCGCCATTGACCTCGATCTCCAGTATCACATTGATCCCCCCGGCAAGCTTTTCGAATACTGCTCCTTTGGGCGTCCCATAATAATATCCGGAGTATTCGGCCCATTCAAGAAAGTTTCCCTTTTCTATAAGATCCCTGAATTCTTCCTCTGCCATGAAATAGTATTGCTTTCCCTGTATCTCGCCTTTTCTCACGGGTCTTGTGGTAGCCGAGACAGACTTCTCAAAATCATTTAAATCCTTTAAGGCATCTGAGATTAAACTGCTTTTACCTGATCCGGACGGACCGGAGATTACGAATAACCTGGCTTTATTGGTACTGGTCATTTATATTAACTTTAAGATTCTGTGATATTGAAATGTTTAAAAAAATTAGCCTTCTGGTTTCTGCCCAGTCCGCCCATTTTTTTATGGGGGCTTATCTTCAAATCTTCAAGGAGTTTTGCAGCATGCAATTTGCCATTGCCCGGAAGCGAGCTTATAATGCTTAATACTTTCATACCGGCAATATATTCTTCGAAAAGCTTCGTGTCTTCAAAAAGAGCCGTTAAGCTTGTATTCCCCTTCTTTAATTGGTTCTTTATATCGGATCTCTTCTTACGCACCAGGCGTGCCTTCTCCAGACCCTTTCTCCTGGCTTCATCGCTCAAGCCGGTTAAAGACATTAAAACTCCTTCAGATATGACTGAATAGATAATCTAGAGTATACAAACATATATATACTTTTTCAATATAATTATTTTAGATTTATATTTAAATTTGATTATTTAAAAATATATAAGCATTACTGCCCGTTTTTTCTGCTTCCGGGATAAATGACCGGGACACCCTTCTCGCACAGCGGGCAATTATCAGGATTATATTTTTCCATATCAAGCTTGATCATATTATAATAAGGATGGCCGAAATCAACACCTGAATTCCGGTCCGCCATTGCGATCACAGCCTTTATGTCTGCGTCCATTTCTTTGCATATCTTTATGACTTCCCTGACCGAACCGCCGGTTGTGATCACATCCTCGGCGATTACCACCTTTTCGCCCTTTTTGATATCAAATCCTCTTCTGAGCTCCATATTTCCATCTTTTCTTTCAGTAAAGACCATCCTGCACCCGATCCTATCAGCCAGTATATACCCCCACAGGATCCCGCCCATAGCCGGAGCCACGACTGTATCTATGCTTTTAAGGTCCATATCTTTGCCCAGCATATCACAGGCTGCATCTGCAAGAAGACCGGCCCTATCAGGATACTTTAGAAGGGATGCACATTGCATATATGCTCCGCTATGATACCCTGATGTAAGCTTAAAGTGTCCCTCAAGTATTGCTCCTGAATCTTTAAACAGCTTAAATACATCGATTCCGCCGGCCTGTTCGAGAATTTTTAGCATAACTTTATTTCCCTTCCCTACAATACGCGTTTAATGCGCATCTAATGCGCTTCTTATCTTTTCTAAGAAAATATCTACAGCAGCTCCAATATCGGATTTTCGGGTTATGGAACGGCCCACTATGATCATATCGGCACCGGAAGAGATCGCGTCTTCGGGAGTATTGACCCTTTTCTGGTCCCCTGTGCTGTCTTCTTTTAACCTGATCCCGGGAGTTGCGATGAAGAAATCTTTACCGAACTCTTTCCTTAATAGATCCGCTTCTCCGGGCGAGCATATTATGCCGTCTACTCCAGCATCAAGCGCAAGGCCGGCAAGTTTTTTTACAGTGGCAAGATAACCGCCGCCAAACCCCATTTCCTTAAGGTCGCCATCATCAAGGCTCGTAAGCACCGTCACACCGAAGAGAAGGGGGGCCATGGTTAGATCCTTTGCCGACTGCTCCTTCAATGCTTCCCGGGAAGCCTCTATCATCTTTTTCCCTCCGAGGGTATGTATAGTGACGATCGAAGGTCCTGACCTGCCTATCGCAAGAGAAGCGCCCCTTATAGTATTGGGTATATCCATAAGCTTTGCATCCAGCATCACATCATATCCCGACCTTTTTGCAATATCCACCACATCAATACCGGCACTATATATCATCTCAAGGCCCAGCTTGACTGTCGACACCTTCCCACCAATCCCTGAAAGTATCCTGTTAAGCTCGCTTTTCTTATTTGCATCAATAACTGCTATGAGCCGGTCGGCCAATTTAAGCTTTCTTTTTTTCAAGTCCCCTCTAAACTTCCTATAATGCTTTTAATGCTTGCTATTTTTTTATCTGTCATATAACTCCTGAGATCTGCCAGTATCTTTTCCCCTGCATCATAATCGACAAGATTGACTGTGCCGAGGCTGACAGCGGAAGCGCCTGTTATTATAAACTCCATCACATCCATATAGTCAAATATTCCTCCCATGCCTATTATTGGAAGTATGTCTTCTTCCGCCAGCTTATATACCTTCGCCAGTGCTATCGGCTTTATAGCAGGGCCCGAAAGACCACCTATCACATTTCCAAGCAGCGGCCTTGATGTCTCTATGTCTACGGCCATCCCTATAATAGTATTGATCACTGAAAGAGCCTCCGCCCCGGCTTCTCTCGCCATTGCAGCAGACTGTATTATATTATCATGATTCGGGGACAACTTTGCTATTACAGGTACATCAAGCATGGAGACCACCGCATCAACGACCTTCTCGACATCTTCAGGTATCGCACAGAAAGAAATGCCGTCCCTTTCAATATTAGGACATGAGAGATTGAGCTCCACAGCAAGTATCTCTGATTTTACGTCAAGCACCTTTAATGCGACTTTCTTAAACTCTTCGGCATCGCGGCCGAATATGCTGAGTATCACCCTGGCTCCGGCCTCATTCATCTGTCTTAGATGTGAGCCTATAAATGCATCGATACCGTCATTCTGAAGACCTATTGAATTCAACAGCCCTGCCGGCGTCTCACATATTCTCGGCGGCGGATTACCTTTTATGGGCCTTAGCGAATAACTTTTTGTGGTCACCGCGCCCGGTAATGATATATCATAAAAAGGCTGATGATCCTCTCCATGGGAGAATGTCCCCGAACAGGTTATTATCGGATTTTCAAGTTTTATCCTTCCAAGCTCCACTGACATATCAGGACCGCTTCCGGAAGGATCCCTGTCAAAAGAAGTATTCTCTTCTCCTGTTTTATCCATATTTTCCCAATCAAATAGTCTATCAGTCAAATACGACCTCCGATAGCTCAAATGCAGGGCCCTCTTTGCATACCCTGAGGTACAGGATATCTGTTCCCCTCTTTATCCTCATAATGCAGCCATTGCAGGCTCCGATGCCGCAGGCCATTTTTGCTTCAAAAAATGCCGTGGCAGAAATATTTTCTCTTCCGAGCTCTTCCTGCAGGGTTTTAAGCATCTCCCCGGGCCCGCAGCAATATACATCATGATCCCGGTACACTCCAGGCTCGTCAAAAATATGGTCGCATACCATTCCCATCTCTCCCCATGACGCGTCCTCGGTAAATATCCTGTATTTGACGCCCATCCTTACCAGGTCCCTCTCCCATCTGAGCAGGCTGCTGTCCTTAAAACCTGCCAGCACCAGTACATTTTTACCTGAACTGCTTGCAAGCTTTGAGATAAGGTTGAGCGGCGCTATCCCCATTCCGCCGCCTATCAGAAGAATATTGCCAGCAGCAGGATCTATCTCCACAGGATTTCCCATAGGTCCGGCAAAATCAATTATGTCACCGCTTTTAAGCGATGACATATATCTGGTGCCTTTACCCTTTATCAGATATAGTATGGAAAATACATTGAATTTCTTCTCTATGTCAAATACGGAAAACGGTCTCCTTAGAAGCGGATCCCTTGAGCCCTCCGGGCAGCACTTTACATTTATGAACTGGCCCGCCTTTATATTCTTTACTATATAGGGTGCAAAGATCTCCATTCTGAAAATACCGGGTCCGTATTTTTCATTAGAAAGTATTTCGCTCTTCAATAATCTCATCAGTATTCCTGTATAGCTTTAACCTTTACTTCAGGATTTTTTCTCATTTCTTCAATACCCTGCAGAAGCGCCGATGCCGCAGACAGGGTTGTTATGGAAGGTACATTATACAGCACCGCAGCCGTTCTCAGATAATAGCCGTCGCTTCTCGCGCTGCCTCCTTCCGGCGTATTGATTATAAGGTCTATCTCCCCGTTTTTTATCATATCTATGATATTGGGCCTACCTTCTCTTATCTTTAGCACCCTGTCAGTCTTTATGCCGTTTCCTGTAAGGATATCGCCTGTCCCCCTGGTGGATATTATCTTAAAGTCCATTTCCGAGAACTTTTTTGCAATATCAATGATAAGATCCTTGTCCTTATCATTTACAGATATAAATACAGAGCCGGAAGTCGGAAATTTCTGATTGGTGGAGATCTGTGTCTTTGCAAATGCAATACCGAAATCAGGATCTATGCCCATTACCTCGCCTGTTGACTTCATTTCGGGTCCGAGTATTGTATCCACCCCCGGGAACCGGTTAAAAGGAAGAACAGCTTCCTTTATGCTAAAATAATCAAGTTTTGTAGGATCCACCCTTTTAAAATCCTGATCCTTAAGCTTTATCCCGGCAAGCACTCTGGAAGCGATCTTTGCCATTGGGACCCCTATTGACTTGCTGACAAAAGGCACGGTCCTTGAGGCTCTGGGATTTGCCTCCAATACATAGACCCTCCCGTCCTTTACTGCATACTGTATATTTATAAGGCCGACCACTTTGAGCTCATGCGCCATCTTTAAAGTATAATCCCTTATAGTCTCAATCGTCCTGTCACTAAGTGTAAATACAGGCATGACACAGGCGCTGTCTCCCGAATGTATCCCGGCTTCCTCTATATGCTCCATTATCCCGCCTATAAAGATATCTTCTCCATCATATATTGCATCTACATCGACTTCTATCGCCCTCTCGAGGAACCTGTCTACAAGTATCGGCCTGTCATTTGATACGATTGCTGCATTTTTGACATAATCTTTAAGGCTCTCTTCATTATATACAATGCTCATGGCCCTGCCGCCAAGCACATATGACGGCCTTACCAGCACGGGATATCCAATCAAGGATGCTGCCTTTACAGCTTCTGCCTCATTCAATGCGGTTCCATTTTCGGGCTGCAGGATCCCCAGCCTTTTAAGCATATCTCCGAATCTCTTTCTATCCTCGGCAAGATCTATTGAATCAGGAGAGGTCCCGAGTATATTTACTCCTGCCTTTTGGAGGGAAAGGGCAAGCTTTAAAGGAGTCTGCCCGCCAAACTGCACTATCACCCCTTTTGGTTTTTCTGCCTCTATTATATTCATCACATCCTCAAAGGTCAGGGGCTCGAAGTATAGCCTGTCCGATGTATCGTAATCGGTACTCACGGTCTCGGGATTGCAATTTACCATTATTGTCTCATAGCCCATATCATGAAGCGCATAGGAAGAATGCACGCAGCAATAGTCAAATTCTATCCCCTGTCCTATCCTATTGGGTCCGCTTCCCAGTATCACTATTTTTTCCTTTTCTGTTGGAAGGATCTCATCTTCGCTCTCATAGGTAGAATAATAATACGGCGTATATGCCTCAAACTCGGCTGCGCATGTATCCACAGTTTTAAATGTAGCAATGATCCCCAGCTTCTTTCTTAAGCTCCGCATATCACTCTCGCTGCAGCTGCAAAGATGTGCCAGCTGCCGGTCAGAATAGCCATACCTTTTGGCTTCCTTTAGCACCTCGCTGCTGAGGTCCCCGGGTCCGCATCCGGCAAACTGCCTTTCAAAATCCACGAGCTGCTTTATATTATTAAGGAACCAGGGATCTATCTTAGTATAGTTGAAAATATCTTCAACACTTCTTCCCTTCTCGAATGCATGCTTTATATAAAACACCCTGTCCTGGTTTGGAATAGAGAGCCTATCGTTTAAAAGCTCATCCTTTATATCATCGACTCCGTCGGCTCCAAGGCCGTAGCGGTCGATCTCCAGGGACCTTATCGACTTCTGCAGCGCTTCCTTAAATGTCCTTCCGATCGCCATCGCCTCTCCCACTGATTTCATCCTCGTGGTAAGTGATGTATCGGTACCTGCAAATTTTTCAAATGACCATCTTGGAAATTTGACAACCACATAGTCTATGGAAGGCTCAAAGCAGGCGGGGGTCTTTTTAGTTATATCATTTGGGATCTCATCAAGAGTATAGCCCACTGCAAGCTTTGTGGCTATCTTAGCTATTGGAAATCCTGTAGCTTTCGAGGCCAGTGCGCTGCTTCTTGATACCCTGGGATTCATCTCGATCACTGCCATCTTTCCATTCCCCGGATCGATTGCAAACTGTATATTGGAACCGCCTGTCTCCACCCCGATCTCCCTCATGATATCAAGGGATGCATTTCTCATCAGCTGATACTGTGCATCAGTAAGGGTCTGTGCAGGCGCCACAGTAATACTATCCCCCGTATGGACCCCCATTGGATCAAAGTTTTCAATTGAGCACACTATAACGACATTATCGTTTTTGTCCCTCATGACTTCCAGTTCAAATTCTTTCCATCCGGCAACCGACTTTTCAACCAGTACCTCGGATACAGGCGAGAGATCGATGCCCCTGGCCACTATTTCTGTAAACTCCTCCCTGTTAAAGGCTATTCCTCCCCCGAGTCCGCCCAGTGTAAAGCTCGGCCTTACTACGAGGGGATATTTGAGCTCATCTGCAAATTTTAAAGCTTCTGAAAGACTGTGCGCATATCCGCTTGGAGGCACATACAGACCTATTGCCGCCATCGCATCTTTAAACTTTTCCCTGTCCTCTGCCTTTGTGATGGCTTCCACATCAGCACCGAGAAGCTCGACTCCATATTTTTCAAGCACTCCGCCTTTTGCAAGCATGATCGCTATATTGAGACCTGTCTGTCCGCCCAGCGTGGGAAGGATCGCATCCGGCCTTTCCTTTTCAATTATCTTTGCTACAAATTCCGGAGTCAATGGCTCTATATATGTCTTATCGGCAAATTCGGGATCAGTCATAATAGTGGCTGGATTTGAATTGACCAGTATGACTTCATATCCTTCTTCCTTGAGCACCTTGCAGGCCTGTGTCCCGGAATAGTCAAATTCACAGCCCTGGCCTATTATTATGGGCCCCGAACCTATTAATATTATTTTTTTCAGGTCTTTTCTCTTTGGCATATATCCTTTCTATCTATCCTGCTGGCCTGGTCTTAAAGTTATCAATAAGCTCCGTAAATCTCTTAAATATATACCTTGAATCATGGGGCCCGGGGCCCGCTTCCGGGTGATGCTGTACCGTAAATGCAGAAACCTGGGGATATTCGATACCTTCTATAGTATTGTCATTAAGGTTTAAATGGGTCACCCTGTGAGATGTGCCGACTCTTTCTAATGAATCTGTATCCACTGAAAAACCGTGGTTCTGCGTGGTCACCTCTACTTCGCCGCTTTCAATATTCTTTACGGGATGGTTTGCTCCATGATGGCCGAATTTCAATTTATATGTCTTTGCCCCCAGCGCAAGAGCCAGCAGCTGATGTCCCAGGCATATGCCGAATATGGGTTTTTTGCCCACAAGCTTCTTTATATTTTCAATCGCATATGTGACCGCGGCAGGATCCCCCGGGCCGTTTGAAAGAAGTATCCCGTCAAATTTATCTTTGAGCAACTCTTCCGGCGGTGTATTTGCCGGCATGACCACAATATTAAATCCTGCCATATCGAGGCATCTTAAAATATTTGTCTTGATCCCGAAATCATATGCAGCAATAGTATATTTGTATCCGCTTTTTTGAGGATTAAAGATATATGGACCGCTGCAGGTCACAATATCGACCAGATTTCTTCCGGTCATATCTGGATAGCTTTTAAGCCTCTCTGCAAGGGCCGCCCGATCAAAAGTATCAGTGGATATGACGGCTTTCATTGCACCCTTTTCCCTTATATGCTTTGTAAGCTGGCGGGTATCGATCTCTGATATGCCGATTATGGAGTGCCTTTCAAGATAATCCTGCAGGCTCTCCTCTGCCTTCCAATTGCTGTAATGGTCCATATATTCACGGACAATAAAACCCTTTACCTGGACCTTCCCCGATTCGGTATCTTCTGAATTGATGCCATAATTTCCGATCTGGGGATATGTCATTGTGACGATCTGTCCACAATATGAAGGATCCGTAAGTATTTCCTGATACCCTGTCATCGAAGTATTAAACACGGCTTCCCCGACAGCTTCTCCCCGGCATCCAAAACTTCTACCCTCAAATATCTTTCCGTCTTCAAGCATCAGGACAGCTTTCAATTCGACCCGCTTTCATAAACTATTTTTCCATTGCTTATCGTATATATTATTTTTCCATATAGCTTCTGCCCTATAAATGCACTGTTTCTGCTTCTGGACCTGAAATCTTCTTTCCTTATAATGCAGCTGGCTTCAAGATCGGCCACTGCTATATCGGCCCGCACTCCCTTTTTTATGCTTCCGCCGCCTATCCCCATTATCTTTGAAGGACCGCCCGTCAGGAGTTTTACTGCCTTATCCAGGCCAAGCTTGCCCTCTCTGCATAATATAGTATAGCTTGCCCCAAAAAGCGTCTCCAGTCCTGTGGTCCCGAACTTTGCCAGCTTGAAAGTCGTATTCTTTTCGGTATCAAGATGCGGCGCATGGTCCGATATTATTGCATCTATGGTCCCATCGGCTGCTGCCTCTATAAGAGCTTCCTGATCGCCGGCGGCCCTTATTGGCGGCTTGACCTTCAAGTTGGTATCGAAACTTTCAAGATAGCTGTCATTAAAAAACAAATGATGGGCCGTTACATCGCATGTTATATCAATACCATCATGCTTTGCCCGCCTTATCATCTCTACGGCCCCTCTGGTGCTTATATGGGTTATATGTATCTTTGCCCCACAGTACCCGGCAAGCATTATATCCCTTCCTATCATAAGGTCGTCTGAAAGACTGGATATGCCTTCCAACCCGAGGCGCGTGGAATATTTGCCCTCATGCATCATCCCGTATTTTGAAAAGCTTCTTACTTCTTCATGAAGTATAAGGGGTCTTCCAAACTGCTTCGAATAGCGCATTATCTCAAACATCAGCCTCTCATCAGCTACAGCCTTCCCGTCATCGGAAAATCCCACAGCTCCTGCTTCTGAAAGAAGGCCCATCTCTGTCATATTCTTTCCTTCGAGCCCGACTGTCATAGCTGCTGCAGGGTAAATATTACATCCGGTATTTTTTCCTCTATCGATCACATATTTAATAAGCGGCGGGCTGTCAAGCACAGGAGATGTATTCGGCATGCATACCATCGATGTGATGCCGCCGGCCAGGGCCGCTCCGGCTCCGCTTTCAATGGTCTCCTTCTCTTCAGAACCGGGATCCCTTAAGTGGACATGCATATCAACAAGACCGGCCATTATAGTTAGACCTTTAGCATCTATTATAGCGGCATCCTTTTTGTCTATTTCGATTACATCTTTTATGTCTTCAATAATGCCATCTTTAATATACAGGTCGCTCCTATATATCTTTGCCTTTTCAGTATCTACTATATTGCCATTTTTAATCAGTATTTTACTGTACATAATCCTATCCATCATAATATATAATTATTATCCGAGTATCAGGTAGAGAAGAGCCATCCTTACGGCCACTCCTCCTGTGACCTGATCCTCTATAAGGACACTCCCGTAAGGGCTCTTCCTGCTCCCCATGACCTCATCGCTTATCTCTATGCCCCTGTTTACTGGTCCCGGGTGCATGACAATAGCATGCTTTTTCATCTTCTCTATTCTTGTGCTATTAAGGCTCAAAAACCTATTATACTCTCTCATTGAAGGGTAGAATTTCCTATCCTGCCTTTCAAACTGCATCCTCAGCATATAGAGCACATCGACACTTTCTATTACATCATCTATGCTGCTGTATACATTGAAATCCGAATGATCCTCCGGAAGAAGCATCGGAGGAGCAACCAGCGATACATCCATTCCCATCTTTTCAAAAAGTGCAATATTGGACCTTGCCACCCTGCTATTCAAAAAATCTCCCGTGATCGCCACTTTTAACCCTTTAAATTCCTTAAACCTGCTCCTTATAGCATACAGGTCAAGAAGAGCCTGCGTGGGATGCTGATGCTTCCCGTCTCCGGCATTTATCACCGGGACCGGGGTAATGTCATCGACTATCTTCACTGTACCGCTATCGCTATGCCGTATCACTACAAGGTCGACCTGCATGGCAAGTATTGTCCTCAATGTATCCATAATGGATTCGCCCTTTTTAAGGCTGGACACCGATGCGGCAAAGTTTATCATATCTGCCGACAGTCTCTTTGCAGCCAGCTCAAAAGAGGTCCTCGTCCTTGTGCTCGGTTCGAAAAACAGATTTACCACGGTCTTCCCCCTGAGCGTGGGCACCTTCTTTATTTCTCTTTTTGAAATGTCTGTAAAGGAATCGGCAGTCTCCATTATTTTTGTTACATCATCGCTGCTCAGGTCGTTTATCTTTAATATGCTTTTTTTACTTAACATCTTTTACCTTTTCTACAAGGATCACGCTGTCCCTGCCGTCAGTTTCATCGAGCCTGACTTCTACCATCTCATTTCGCGATGTGGGTAGATTCTTTCCCACATAATCCGCCCTTATTGGAAGCTCCCTGTGCCCCCTATCAATGAGTACCACAAGCTGTATGGACCTCGGTCTCCCCAGATCTATTATCGCATCAAGGGCCGCCCTTATGGTCCTTCCGGTAAAGAGCACATCATCTACCAGTATCACATTTTTGTCTGTGACATCGAAATCTATTTCTGTCTTTTCTATATCAGACTTTATTTTCCTTCCAAAGTCATCGCGGTAAAATGAGATATCAAGCTTTCCAAATCCTATCTTTCTTTTCTCTAATGCTTCAATATTTCTGGCGATCCGCCTTCCGAGAGGCACGCCTTTTTTTTGAAGGCCTATGATTACCAGGTTCTCAGATCCCCTGTTTTTTTCAAGTATTTCATGGGATATCCTCTTTATGACCCGGTCCAGGTCTGATGAATTTAAAATATTTGCTTTTTCTGCCATAAGACTACCCCGCATAAAAAAGACCCTCTTACAAAAAATGTAAGAAGGTCCCTATATCTATATTATTATATTGTACTAATAATCTATATCTCATGCCTTTTTAGCCTCTCCGGACTATTTTAAAGGTTTTATATTAAATTTTCTAACAAAACACTATAGATTAATTCAGCAAAAAATTCAAGTCAAAATTTATAACTATTTGAATTTTCTTCTTAGCTGCCTCAGTTTGTAGTTGAGGTCATCTCC
>CBDUUS010000003.1:0-19711 GCA_965370465.1 uncultured bacterium
CAGATTCTTTTTCTTCCAGCTTATCATCAGGTTTTTTTGCTTCTTCTTCTGCATTTTCTTCCACTGGATTTTCCACCTGTTTTACACTGAAAGCCATACGCCTTTTATCAAAATCTATATCTATTATCCTTACTAATAATTCATCACCGATCTTCGCTACATCACTGGGCCTCCTGACTGGTTCCTCAGCCAATTCTGAAATATGAACAAGTCCTTCCAGCCCATCTTCGATCTGTACAAAAAGACCAAATTTTACTATTCTCGTCACTTTTCCATTTATGACATCCTTAATTGTATAGTCCTTTATTTTCTCCAGCCAGGGGTCCTTCTGAGTCTGCTTAAGGCCCAATGAGAGCCTTTGTTTTTCACGGTCTATATCAAGTATTTCCACATCTACATCCTGATTGGCCTCGACTACTTCGGAAGGATGCTTTACATGGTTCCATGAGAGCTCTGAAATATGCACCAGCCCATCGACGCCGTCGACATCGACAAAAGCTCCAAAATCAGCAATACTGGTTATAACTCCTTTTCTTATCTGTCCGACTTCCATACTGTCAAGGATCTCTTTTCTTTGTTCTCTTCTTTCACCTTCGACTATAGCTTTTCTTGATAGGACCACATTGTTTCTATTTCGGTCCACCTCTATGATCTTGCATGTGCATGATTCTCCAATATATGAGTCAAGTTCCCTTGTTTTCCTGACATCTATCAATGAAGCTGGCAGGAAACCCCTTAATCCTATATCAACTATAAGGCCCCCTTTTACACATTCTATTATCTCGCCCTCTATCGTCTCATTGCTTTCATATATTTTCTCTACTCTGTCAAAGTTTTGTTCTACTTCAGCTCTTTTCTTAGAAAGGATACATCTACCGTCCTGATCTTCTTTCTGCAGGACCACTATTTCAATCAAATCATCCAGCTTAAGGATCTCTTCAGGATTGAGGCTTTTTCTAATTGAAAGTTCACTCACAGGGATCACACCCTCTGATTTAAATCCAATGTCTACAAGCACTTCATCTTTTTCTATTTTAACGACACGGCCCGTGATAATGTCGCCATCATTGAAACTTATCATGGTGAGGTCATAATTGGGAACCATCTCTCCCTTATCATTTTTTACCATGTAATTTTCGTCTGTTAATTTAGTGTTAATATTGTTTTCTACCATATTATTTTTTAATCAACCTCCGTTTTTGATATTTAAGCAAAAAGAATAGCATGCAAGGAAATAATAATCAATATTTTAAAAATTTTTTTTAAATATACCAGTTCTTGCCGGTCTTTATATTGACTTTTAATCTGACCCTTAATTCCATGCATCCTTCCATGGACTCTCTTACTATTCTTTCTATATTCTCACGGTCCTTTCTCTTCAGTTCCAATACAATCTCGTCATGTACATGCAATATAATATTACTGTCCATATTCTCTTTTCTGAGGCGCCTGTGCAGTATTATCGTGGACAGCTTCATTATATCTGCGGCACTACCCTGTATAGGGGTATTTACAGCAAGTCTTTCTCCGAGGCTCCTCAGCCTTCCATTGCTGCTTCCCAGCTCCCTGATATATCTTTTTCTCCCAAACATCGTAGTAGAATAACCTTTTTCACGGGCATTTTCTATCAGGCTCTTTAAATACACGTCGACCCGGGGATATCTTGCAAAATACTTTTTAATATAGTCCCTCGCTTCGTCCCCGCTTATTGAAATCCGGCTGGCAAGACCGAATTCTGTCATACCGTAGATTAATCCAAAATTTATAGCTTTTGCTTTCCTTCTCAGGTCTTCAGGCACTTTTTCATATTCTACACCAAATACTTCTGACGCCGTTCTTCTATGAATATCTTCATCATTATTAAATGATCCTATCAGGTTTTGATCCCCTGACAGATGGGCAAGTATCCTGAGCTCGATCTGTGAATAATCTGAAGCCAATAGCAGATCGTATTTTTTCCCCGGGATGAAAGCTTTTCTTATCTGTTTTCCATATTCGGTCCTTACTGGAATATTTTGTAGATTAGGATCACTGGAACTTATTCTTCCGGTAGAGGTCCCCATCTGATTATAGCTTGTGTGTATCCGGCCGTCTTCCGGATCGACGAGTCCCGGCAATACATCTATATATGTATTCTTTAATTTGTTTTTTTCCCGGTATTCCAGTATTTTTTCTATTACAGGCGATCTGTCCTGTATTGCTTTTAAGGTCCCTGCATCTGTTGAAGGACCTGTCTTTGTCCTTTTCATGACAGGGAGCTTCAGTTTCTCATATAATATTTCTGCAAGCTGCTGCGATGAATTAATATTAAATATTTCCCCGCATGATCTATGTATGTCTTCAGTCAGTCTTTTTATCTCTATATCATATTCCCTGACCAGGCGTTCTAGATACCCGCTATCTATGCTTACTCCCGTATATTCCATTTCTGCAAACACTTTAATAAGGGGTTCCTCTATTTCACTATATACTTTTGAAAGTCCGTTCTTCTCTATAAGTCCAAGGAGCCCGCTTTCTATTTTTTTATAAACTGAGAGACCCTTGAGAACAGCTTCATATTTTTGATTATCAGTACCAGGTTTCTTTTCCCCGGACTTATCTTCATCACCTGTAAAGTCCAGGGTCATCTGCATTTCCCTGTCTGCGGCTTTTTTTTCATCTTCATTTCCTTTGCCTTTAAATTCAATGCTGTCTATTTCTATATTTAACAGGTCCCTCGATATACCTGCAATATCCGCTGATGACTTAAGGGGATTTAAAGCGAGATACATAATCTCAAAATCATTTATCCTGCCTTCCAATATAATATTGTATTTTCTGAAGAATTTAATAGCCTGCTTTAAATATATTCCGGATTTTTTTATATCCCCATCCTCAATAATGTTTCTTATGGCACTGTTCCCTTTTTCTTCTTTAAGCGATCCCTGGCCGATTAGATATGCATCGCTTCCTCCAAAATAAAGAATAATACCCTCTGCTTTATTCTTTTCCATTATTGTTTCGATATACACGGCATTATTATTACCCCTGGCCATATTCTTAAGATCTGTATCCGGGCTCAGGAATTTCATCATTATTTTGGAAGTCTCTACTTTGCCTTCATCTCCGGAGCCTTCCTTAAAATCTATTATATCTATATATTTTGGGAGCCTTCTGACCAGATTATTAAATTCGAGGCGTTCAAATATTTTCTTCACCCTGCCATATTCTATATTTTTGAAACTGGTCCCGTATATCTCCGGATCGATTTCTATATCATCTTTTAGTGTTGTCAGCTCCTTGCAGGTCATTGCAAGTCCCCTGTTTTCGGCCAGTGTTTTCCGCAGCTTTTCGTTCTTTATCTTTTCAATATTATTATATATGTCTTCGAGGTTTCCAAATTCCTTGATCAGCTTTACCGCCGTCTTTGGACCTATCCCCGGGACCCCCGGGATATTATCAGAATTGTCGCCCATGAGCGCCAGCAGATCCCTTACTTTCCCGGGCTCCACTCCCATTTTTTCTATGACTCTTTCCTTATCATATATTATGGTATCAGTTATGCTTTTTCTTGACGAAAGGACCTTTACTCTTTCTGAAACCATCTGGAGCATGTCCTTATCGCCTGTCACAATAATAGTTTCCCTGTAATCAGCGGATGCGTCCCTCGCAATGCTTGCAAGGATATCATCTGCCTCTACTCCCTCTTTTTCAAGGCATTCAATATTAAATGCTTCCATCACTTCTTTTATCAGGGGCAGCTGCTGAGCAAGTTCATCTGGCATCTTTTTGCGGTGCATCTTATATTCTTCAAACATTTTATGCCTGAATGTGGGGCCCTTGCTGTCAAAAGTGCATATGACAATATCCGGTTTAAGATCCTCGATCAATTTCAAAAGCATGTTTATAAAGCCCAATACAGCATTGGTCATTATCCCGGAAGAAGTAGCGATAGTGTCAGGAAGAGCATAAAAGGCCCTGTACGCAATATTATTAGAATCGATAAGTATTATTCTTTGCTTCATTAAACTCCGTATACGGGGCCCTCGTCTCTATCATCTCCAGAGCTTTTCCGTTCATTTATGCCCCTTTATAGTAGCTTCATAATCTGATTGTATTATAATACTTAAGGCACTATTTAAAAAGTGCTCTTTTAAAGGGCGGAGACAAAAATTAAGCCTTTTTAAAATTTCATAAAAATTTAAAAAGGCTTAGGAGTGTAAATATAATAAATTATTAATTATTTGTCAATATCAATTTTATTACAATTTTTATATATGTATTATAGAAATATGATTTAACGGCCCCTATTGCCCTGCGGCCCACATATTTCCTTGATTATAGTAATAATAAATTGTAGAATTTCCAGGTAGCCGAAGTGGCGGAATTGGCAGACGCGCTGGACTCAAAATCCAGTGAGCCGAGAGGTTCGTGCCGGTTCGATCCCGGCCTTCGGCACCATTATAGACTTAATTAAAATCCTTCAAAAAGGCTGCAAGCTTTTCCCTGTTTTCAGGCCCTAACTCACATATAGGCAGACGGAAGACTTCTTTTACATACCCCTTAATAGCCAGTGCGGTTTTTATTGGAATAGGATTCTGTTCGATACCCATCATCCTGAAAAGAGGCATCAGCTTATTATTAAATTCTCTCATGCTTTCAAAATCCCCCGCAAGGCCGGAACCGGCAAAATCGTTCATGAGAGCCGGAAAAAGATTGCTGGTCACGCTTATGACCCCTTTCCCGCCTGCAGCTATAAGCGGCAGAGTAATTGCATCATCTCCTGAAAGTACCGTAAAATCGTCCGGAGCCTTCTCGATTATCTCCATAATCTGCATTATGCTCCCGGATGCTTCCTTTACTGCAGCTATATTGGGGTGTCTGGCCAATCTTACCATTGTGTCCACTTCAATATTCTTTCCTGTCCTCGAAGGAATATTATATATTATATGCGGAAGGGCCACTTCATCGGCAATTTTTATATAATGCCTGTAGAAGCCTTCCTGAGTGGGCTTATTATAGTATGGAGCAACCTGCAATGTGGCATCGGCTCCGGCTTCCTTTGCAGCTCTCGCAAGCTCTATGGCCTCATCCGTATTATTTGATCCTGCTCCCGCTATCACCTGGACCCTTTTATTAACGGTCCTGCATGTATGGGCCACCACTTTTATATGCTCTTCCATTGAGAGCGTCGGACTTTCCCCGGTAGTGCCCACCGGTACTATTCCGGCGATCTTGTTTTCAATCTGAAATTCAATAAGCTTCTCCATACTTTCAAGATCAAGGCTTCCATCCTTATTGAATGGGGTCACTATTGCTGTATAGACTCCTTTAAACATAATATCTTCCTTTTTGTTTTTTTATATTATAAGTTTTAATGTTTTCTATAAATATTAAATAATCTTTAATTAGAAAGGATATTTGCCAGATCATAAAGACTCTGATCTATGCCCTTGGCTATCTCCAGTATATCCCCGAATTTATGTGTTATTATTTTCATGGCCTTTATGCCGACCATGCGGTCACTTTCATTTTCCAGTAATAGATCTACTGCCTTTCTTCCAAATTCAGCTGCCAGTATCCTGTCAAGAGCAGTTGGAGAGCCTCCCCTCTGAATATGTCCCAGGACCGATATCCGGACTTCCCTTCCGACGAGAAGTTTTATTGAAGAAGCAACTTCACCTGCCTTAGCAATGCCTTCTGCTGTTATTATAAGGGTATGTCTCTTATCTTTTCTGTTTTCTTTAATATTTTTAGCGATTCCTGCCAGATCCACTTCCCTTTCAGGGATGAGTATAAAGTCGGCTCCGCATGCAAGTCCTGCATTGACCGCGATAAGGCCGGAATCCCGCCCCATGACTTCTATCACAAATATCCGGTCATGGGAATAAGCTGTGTCCCTTATTTTAGATATAAGATCTATGATCACATTCAAAGCAGTATCAAAACCTATGCTATAGTCTGTACCAGCTATATCATTATCTATTGTAGCAGGTATCCCCACTACCTGGATCCCATGTTTGTGCAGATCATGGGCTCCCCTGAAAGATCCGTCTCCGCCTATTACTATAAGACCCTCTATATTATTATTTTTAAGGCTCTTAATTGCCTCCTTCTGGCCCTCCCTGCATTTGAATCTCTCCGATCTTGCCGAATAAAGAAAGGTCCCTCCGCGGTCTATTATGCCTCCCACAGAAGAAAGGTCCAGAACTGTAAAATTATTATTTATAAGTCCTTTATACCCTTCATAAAAACCATATACCTGAAGGCCCTTATGGATGCCATATCTTGTCACGGCCCTGATCGCAGCATTCATCCCGCTTGCATCTCCGCCACTTGTAATAACAGCTATTCTTCTTTTATCTCCCAAAGTTATCTCCTATTTTCTCCTCGATATCAATTCATCAAAGACTGCATCAGGCTCGATCCCCTTCTCTACCATCAGAACAAGCAGGTGGTATAGAAGATCCCCTATTTCATATATTATATCCTTTTCCTCCTGGTGTTTTGAAGCAAGTATTATCTCTATCGCTTCTTCTCCGATTTTCTTTAATATCTCATTGGTGCCCTTCATATGGAGAGAATAGGTATATGAATCTTTTTTCCTGTCCGATATCCTGTTGCTTATCACTTCATATAATTGCCTGATTATAGCGCATTTATCTTCTGAAACAGCTGGTTTTTCAAAATCAATATCACTTTCAGGATCAGTCAGCATGCGGTAAAAACAGCTCCTGTTTCCTGTATGGCAGGCAACACCCTTTTGTTCGACCAGTACAAGTATGGAGTCCTTATCACAGTCATATTTTATCTCTTTTATCTTTTGTGTATTACCTGATGTCTCACCCTTTTTCCACAGCTTCTCCCTTGTCCTGCTCCAGAACCACGTGGTCCCTTCTTCAAGGCTCTTTTTAAGAGACTGCTTGTTCATATATGCAAGCATAAGAACTTCTTTTGTCTCGTGGTCCTGTATTATGGCTGGTATAAGTTTTTTATCTTTTTTCATCTTAGTATCCTCAAATAATAAAAATATTTTTTAATTGTTAAATCATAGCCTTACATTGATCCCTTCACTTCTGAGATATTCTTTAGCTTCTCTTACTGTATGCTGCCCGTAGTGAAAGATCGAAGCAATAAGTACAGCATCAGCATCGGCATATTTGATCACATCCCTCAAGTGTTTCAGATTTCCGGCGCCGCCTGATGCTATCACTGGTATATTGACTGCCGAAGAAACGGCCCTGGTAAGCTCAATATCATAACCGTCCTTCGTACCGTCCCTGTCCATGCTTGTAAGAAGTATCTCCCCGGCTCCAAGCTTTTCTGCCTCGACGGCCCATTCAACGGCATCCTTTCCCATCGGCGTCCTTCCGCCGTGCAGATATACCTCCCAGGAATCTTTTCCCCTGTATTTTGCATCTATGGCCACGACTATGCATTGATTTCCAAATATCTTTGCTCCGTTTTTGATAAGAGAATGGTCCTCGAAAGCAGCTGTATTCATAGACACCTTGTCGGCGCCTTTTTTTAGTATCTCCCTTATATCCTCCACTTTTTTGATCCCTCCGCCTATGGTGTACGGAATAAAGACCCTCTCAGATGTCCTGCTTGCAAGATCGATCACGGTCCTTCTGCGTTCATGGGATGCAGTAATATCTAAGAACACTACTTCATCTGCACCTTCCGCATCATAAAAAGCAGCCAGTTCTACAGGATCGCCGGCATCGCGCAGATTAACAAAACTGATTCCTTTTACCACTCTGCCCCTGTTTACGTCAAGACAGGGTATTATTCTTTTAGTTATCATTTTTCCTTTCCGGTCCTGATAGCTTCTCCGAGGTCCATAGGAACCCTGCCCTCATAGAGCGCCTTTCCGGCTATCACTCCGCTAATACCGTGCTCCTCAAGCTTTTTTAGTTTTTTTATATCTTCAATATTCCCAATACCCCCGGCTATTATAAAGCTCATGCTGGCGGACATGAGTATTTTTTTTAGATATTCTATATTGGTGCCCCCCAGGGTCCCGTCCCTGTCTATATCAGTAATTATTACCTCTTCCATCCCCAGGGTCTCCAGTTTCTTTAGAAAATCAAATATATTCTTTGACGACTTTCTTTGCCAGCCATTCTTGTATATGGCTCCATTTTTTCCATAATCCAGACTTATTATTATTCTTTTACCATATTTTTTAAAGCAGGACTTTAAAAAATCACCATCTTCTATTGCCCTTGTGCCAAGTATGGCTCTGTCTATCCCTTCTGACAGGACTTTTTCTATGGACCCCCGGTCCCTTATTCCCCCGCCATATTGCACCTTTACCTTTAATCTGTCCCTGATCTCGGCCGCAATAGAGAGATTTGATATCTTGCCGGTCCTGGCCCCGTCAAGATCGATTATATGTATCCATTCGGCGCCCTGTTCTTTCCACCCCTCTGCAACCTTTACAGGATCATCAAAATATTTCTTCTTCTCGTTAAAATCACCTCTTGTGAGCCTGACACACTGTCCCTCTATTATATCTATGGCCGGTAAAATAATCATTATGTCCCCTCAGCCAGCTTAAGAAAGTTCTTTAATAATTTTTGCCCTATTATGCTGCTCTTCTCCGGATGGAATTGAAATCCATAAATATTATCCTTCTCTATGCTGGCGACAAGGTCCGTCCCATAATTTGTGGTACCGCTCACTATCGAACTGTCCTCTGGCACTGCATGGTAAGAATGTACAAAATAAAAGTTCTCCCCATTGCTGATTTCTTTCAGGACCTTACTGTCCTTCTTGATAATATTTAATTGATTCCAGCCCATATGCGGTATCTTTACGCCAGCCGGTATTTTTTGCACAGAGCCTTTAAATATCCCCAGACCTTTGTTTTTACCATCTTCAAGGCTGTACTCAAATAGCAGCTGCATCCCTATACATATTCCCAGAAATGGTTTTAACTTTATATTCTTATAGATCGGCTCTATCAGTCCCCTCCTGTCGAGGTTTGAAAATGCATCCCTATAGGCCCCGACTCCGGGCAGTATGACTGCAGCAGAACCATCTATGACTGCAGGATCCGCTGTGACCCTTATCTCGGCTCCAGCCTTTAAAAAGGAGTTTTCCACACTTTTAATATTACCTATCCCATAATCTATTAATGCTATATACATATTTTTTTAAGGTTTATTCTAATATCTTTAATAATTTTTAAACCGCCAGCTTATATCTTTTCATATAAAAAGATTTTATATTTCTATCAAGCTGCATCAGCTTCAAATAAGATCCGGTCAGACACTGTAAATCCCTATCGGACAGGCTCCTATATCGAACCTTTAGTCGAAGGTACAGAATCCCCGCCGGTCAGCCTGCTCGCCTGATGAAGCGTCAGGCCAAAAGCCTTAAAAACAGCTTCAATTATATGATGGGAAGCAAGACCTGCATTTTTTGTGATATGCAGGTTTATAAAACTATTGTTTGTAAGGGCCTGAAAAAAATCTTCTATTATTGAAGTTTCCAGACCTCCTTCAAGTATCTCATATTCCATATCTACCCTGTAAGAAAGATAGGCTCTTCCCCCAATATCCATCGATATAGAGATCTCGGCTTCATCCATGGGAATTATAATGTTTCCAAAACGCTTTATTCCCTTTTTATCCTCAAGACATCCTGCAATAGCTTTTCCAAGGCATATGCCGATATCCTCTACAAGATGGTGGCTCTCTATATCAATATCTCCCGAAGCTTTTAGATAAAGGTCAAATTTTCCATGCTTTGCAAAACTTTCAAGAACATGGTCCAGGAAAGGTATAGATGTATTTATATCTGAATCTCCCTTTCCATCAATGTCCAGCCTGAGGATTATTGATGTCTCTTCAGTCTTCCGCTCGATCTTTGCTTTTCTTTCCATATTAGAACCTGCTATATCAAGGATCTTTTTATATTTTTAATAAAACTATCTATCCTGCCATATTTTATCTTATAACTTGCTATATTTGCAATAAGCCTTGTGGTGGATTCCATTATATTCTCCATCTCGACAAGATTGTTTTCATCCATAGTCTTCCCGCTGGATGTAATATCCAGTATCTCCTCAGCTATTCCGAGAATGGGTGCAAGCTCTACTGAACCATGAAGTTTTATGATCTCTGCCTGTATTCCCCTGGCATTAAAATATTTCCTTGCTATATTCGGATAGCTGGTAGCTACCTTTACTGAACCAAAATGCTGATAATGGTCCTTTACTTTTTCGGTCTCATCTTTCATGGTGGCCAGAACAAGCCTGCATCTTCCGTTCTTCAGGTCAAGAAGCTCGTATATCTTGCTTTCCTTCTCAGCAAGCACATCTTTTCCGGCAAATCCTATATCACATGCTCCATATTCAACATATACCGGTACGTCCATCGGCCTGGAGATAATATACTTTATCGAATCCCCTGGCGAATTGATGACAAGTCTCCTGCCCTTATTCTCCAGCGGTCCGGTATCATAGCCGGCTTTTCCTAAAAGTTTTAAGCATTCGCCGAAAAGATAACCTTTTGGTATCGCTATTTTTAGTTCTTTTTCCATTTTTCGAGCTCTTTTAAAAATAAATCTATACTCTTTAAGCTAACACTGCCGCTTTCGGGATCAATTACTTTAATATTTGTAAAATCGGTGGAAGCCTCGGCCAGAAATCTGCAGTTTTTATTAAGCGCAAGGCCCCTGTTGTCCTTAATATCATCAAAAAGGATCTCAACATCTATGCTCAGGTCCCTGATCTTATCTGCAAGCCCTATGAGTCCTGTCCCGCTATCCGGTCCTTCCGGACAGGAAAGCATTATTTTTTTTCCGCCTGCCAGATCGCTATCGCCGAGGGCTCCATGCAGAATATCTATGTCCAGGGCAAATCCAGTTGCCGGCATATCGGTACCGAATTTCTTGATCAGGCCGTCATATCTTCCTCCGCTGCCGATTATTCCGGTTATCCCCTCGCTATAGACTTCAAAGAGAAGACCTGTATAATAATCAAAATCCCTTATTATGCTGAAATCAAAAAGAAGGTATTTGCCATAATTCTGTTCTTCAAGCACCAGATACAGGTTTTTAATGTAGTCAAAAACACTGGATACGCTTTCTTCCCCTATATCGGATACTATCTCTGAGATCTTCTTGATATCATTTTCCGGTTGTATCAATCCCATAAATATCTTTGCTTTTCCGCTATCTGTCCTATTTAAAAAACTTTCGATTTTTACAAAGTCCTTATTCACGACATAATTCTTTAATTCTTCCCTGCCCACTCCATCGAGCCTGAGCCAATCGAAAAGACCGCTTATAAAGCCTATATGGCCCTGCCCGATCCTAAAATCATCAAGCCCCAGGGCCCTGAGTATTCTAATAAGGATCATAAGTACCTCTGAATCAGCATCAAGCCTTTTTTTGGAGCCTAAAAATTCAAGACCCGCCTGAGAATAGACTCTTTTATTACCTGCCTGGCTTCCTGCCTGCCTGAAAACATCAGAGAAATAGCAAAATCTCGCGGGCAGCTGATCCTCTCTTACCCTCATACCGGCAAGCCTTGCGATCGGGATAGTCATATCGGCCCTTAATGAGATGAGGCTGCCGTCCATATCTATAAAATTAATAAGCTTGTCTTTCCAATCTCTTCCTACCCCTATTGAAATATTCTCTGTATATTCCATTACGGGGGTCTTTACTTCGCCATATCCCCATCTTCTAAATTCGCAGCCGATTATTTTTTTTATCTCATTTCTTTCACCGGATTCCACAGGAAAAATATCTCTAAAACCGGACGGCAGCCTTAAATTGTTATTTTCTTTTTCCATTTCAAACATATAAATTTATTAAAAAAATATTTAAGAAAAGAATAATATTACAAAACAATGAAAAAGTAAAATTTAAACAGAGATCCCCTTTAGTCTCTCCTTTTCTGATATGGGCTCAAAGTTTTTATCTGCTGAGCAGTTCTTTCCATCTGCAAACACCGTAAGTATTGTACCTTTTGCAGCTTTTACTCCACATAGATGCGGTGCATCTAAAATTCCCGTCTTTACAGCCATCGCCAGTATCCCTGGAGAAACCAGCGGATCCGGAAAGGCGCTTTTTTTATCCAGCGATTTTATTTTATCCAGTATTGATCCGGCTTCACTCACAAGCTCCTTTTTCCTCTTCTGTACCTGAGCATCCTTTTTCATGTCCGGACATCCATATATGCAATTCTCTATGACCTTTCCGGCAATTTTTGTACTCTCTATTATATCATCCGGCCCTGCAGCATGGTCCGCTTCGCAATATCCTACAATATGCACTATTTCAGGCTCCAGCTGCATCTGCAGCATAGTCGAAGAAGCAAGCTGCCCCTTGCTCTCGTCAAAATCTGCAGGATAGCTAAAAAGTCCCGCCCTTGTTTCCCTTATGGTCCTAAAACTATCATCATGAAGGGTCTCAATAAGCTCTATCTTTGCCAGCATCTTTGCAAGGTCCATCGTAAATGAGGTCTCAGGGGGAGTATTGAACATATACTGGGAGATATATGTCCCGACACCCATTTTTTTTGCATTGTAAGCTGCAAGATAAGCTGCTGCAACTGCTATAGCATCGGGTGCATACCTGAGGCTCCAATGATGTGATTCATTGACTTCAACAGGAATGCCGCTCCTGCCATGCCATTTCATCACAGACTGGTTTTCTGCAATCGACTCCTCCAGTTTTCTGCTGCTCCTATTGTCAAGCTCATTGTACCAGAATAATGGAACGGCACACCATGCATTTTTAATATTATCATGAAGGACCCTGGCCATCTTCAGGATATCATTGGTCCCGCTATAACACCTGAGAAGAGGATGATTTCCGGTTCTTGAAGCTTCATATAGCTTCTTAAAATCATCTTCACTTCTAATAGGGACCCCTCCTGCCCCATCCTGTTTTGGATCCATTTTTTCAGGATGGAAGAAGAATTCCTGCGTATTCTGGTCCGGGCCTATGGATATGATATCGAGGAGCCCGCTATCAGCTATTACTTTTATCCCATCCAGCGTCTCTTTCAGGGCGGGTCTGCCAAAATGATGCCTGATAAGCGGAAATGGCTGCCTGTATTCTATTCTTTTAATAAGATCCCCCGGAGGTACTTCACTGGTTTTCAGGATTTTTACTTTTTTCAAATATGCTTCTACTTCTTCTTTGCTTTCTTCTCCTGTAAATATTTTATCAAAAATACCTGTCCTTCCGGCTATTTCGGCAACCGGTACCGTGGTCCCCAGGATAAATTCAATACTTTCCAGAGATGGAGTTTCCTTTATCTTTGCCCTTAACTCCTCAAATATACCCATTATGCTTTCCGGAGAGAGCCTGTAGCTTATTGCTACAATATCCGGAGAGTATTCGCTTATCTCTGCGGCAAGGTCATCGATATTCATCGCCGATCCTACAAATCTGGTCCCATATCCCGATCTGCCGGCAATATTTAGAAAATTTAATATTCCCGCAATGTGAACGCAGCTGCCTATGCAGGCGCCCAGTATTTTTTTCATCAGCTTTTACCTCTTTCCATTGATTAGTAGTTCCCGTGTCTGATCAATATCAAGACCGGACATACCGAGACCCGATAGATTTCTTCCTTCTTTTCTGAAGTCTTTTTTAAATATTGAATCAGCTATATGTATAAGTGAATCTATAACGGGAGTATTCACACCGGCCTGTTTTCCAAATTCCGATATCGGGACAAGGCTCATAGGCACATCTTCAGTTATATACCGGACATTAGTGGTCCGCGGCGCCATTATGCCCACATATCCGGGATTGCTGTGTATGGCATCAAGCAGGCTGTCCTCGACTACATTATATGCCATTGACAGCCAGTCTATGGCACTATAGACATTCTCACATTTTAATGCTTTTGCCACATCGACTCTTTCCTGGTCTACTGATTCAAGTATTCTCGCTACGGACCGGGTAACGCCTTCGATATAAAACTGAAAATTTCCCAGGGTAGACTCTATTCTTGATGCATTCAATATTGTGATTGAAGGATGGAAGACTGCCCCCATATTGTTAAAGCTTGTCTCGATCACATCCGATGCCGATATAAATTCAGGGAAGGCCGTATTTAGCTTCTCAACTACTTCATTATTTTTTTCAGAAGGTATGGATGCAACCGGTATGGCCTGTTTTATCCTGAATATCTTAGCTGTTGCCGGACCCATCCCCCTGCTTGCATATATGAAAGTCTGTGTTTCTGAGATCACTACATCATTTTTATTACCGCTCCTCCGCAACACCTGCAGAAACTCAAGTGCTCCACAGGTTCTTCCGGGATTCAGGACGACTGTCTGTCCATCCTTTAGAAAAGGGGCACACATGCCTGCAATGGGGCCATGCCCATTGGCAGGGACGACCACCATGATAATATCTACTCCATCTATAGCGCTTTCTATATCGTCTGTAACAATATCAAGGCGGCCAAAGCCTTTGATCTCCCCTTCAAGCTCTATTCCCCTCATTTTGATTATAGGCTTTATTCTTGAAAGTGTCCTATTGTACAGGTTTACAGAAAAGCCTTTTATCGCAAGATGAGCAGCAAGAGCTTTTCCGCCGTGTCCCGCCCCAAGGACAGCAAATTTTAAATCTTTCATATCATCACCCCTGTATTATTTATTGATATCTTCTGATGGACCGGTTTTGAGCCATGAGATTTTTCCCCCGAAAGCAGCTTCAATATTTTTTAGAAAACCCGCATCTCCGCTGATCCTGTAATCCAGCGGAAGGTCATATTTTTTTTCAGGCTCATCCCCATTGTCAGGTATTATTTTAAATTCTACCATATATCCGCCTGGATTTTTCTTTATATAGTCATAAAAACTATTAATGATATACCTGTTTAGATGCTTCTTTTCGACCGAAAAAATAATTTTTTCTTCCCTGTCATTATTTGCTGCCCTGATGCCCTCTGCAGATTTTTCATCCCTGTGAAGTTCCTCTATCTCATTTGCAAGAAGCTTTATCTGATCTTCTTTTTTATCGATTTTTCCCTTTATCTTTACTATCCTGTCTTCAACAATATATTCCCTGTATTTCTCCAGTATATTGGGAAAGACTATTACCTCAAGGCTGCTTTCAATATCTTCAAGATTGACAAAACACATCTGCTGATCCCTTTTTGTATATATCATCTTTACCCCGGTTATTATTCCTCCCACATTTACTGTCGATTTATCATCAATGCTATCCAGGTTTGATATGGTGCCGAGCTTCGACAGGACCCTATCATATTCCAGTAATGGATGTCCGGATATGTATAAGCCGAGCATCTCCTTTTCAAAGTTCAATAATTGTTTAGAAGGATACTCGTCATTATGGCTGCCGGTTTCCGGAACACCATTAAACATCATTTTCTCCTGAGCGTCTTCATCACTGTCAAAAAGGGAAAATTGTCCCCTGTCCCTTTCTTTTCTTATCTTCAGGATCTCTTCAGTCATCTTTTCAAAATTATTAAAAAGAAATTTCCTGCTCTGGCCCAGGGAATCAAATGTACCGCTCTTTATAAGGCTTTCAAGGGTCTTTCTATTAAGGACGATGGTCTCCACGCGTTCACAAAATTCTACAAAATCCTTGAACTTCCCGCCGCTTTTTCTCTCGTCTTCGATACCCTCTATTACATTGACCCCGACATTTTTTATTGCTGATAACCCAAAACGTATGGAGCCTTCCACGACTGCAAAATCTGCAAAGCTCTCATTTATATCCGGAGGCAGGACCACTATCCCCATCCTCCTGGTATCATGCACATATTGTGCGACTTTTTCCTGATCGCTCATCCTTATACTGAGGATAGCAGCCATAAACTGCACCGGAAAATTAGCCTTAAGATATGCTGTCTGATAAGATATCATAGCATATGCGGTACTATGGGATTTATTAAATCCATATTCAGCAAAATGATTTATAAGCTGAAAAATATTTGCTGATATCTCTTCATCTATTCCTTTTTTCTTTGAACCATCAATGAATTTCTGCCTCTGCTCTTCAAGCAGTTTCCTTTTTTTCTTACTGATCGCGCTCCTGAGAATATCTGCTTCAGACATTGAAAATCCGGCAAGCTCTGATGCTATTCCCATCACCTGTTCCTGATAGAGTATGATCCCGTAAGTATCTTCGAGTATCGGTTTTAAGCTTGGATGCGGATAGCTGATCTCTTTTCTGCCATTTTTACTTTCCACAAAATCATTGACCATCCCGCTCTGAAGAGGTCCCGGCCTGTAAAGGGCCAGAAGAGCCACCAGATCCTCAAATTTAGAAGGATTCAGGCTCACGACAAGTTCTCTCATACCTGAGCTTTCAAGTTGAAATACACCGAGACAGTCCCCTCTGGAAAGCATCCTGTAGGTATTTTTATCTTCAAGGCTGATAGTGTTTATATCTACATCAATATCTTCTGTCTTTTTTATTAGAAACAGGCATTTATCAATAAGTGAAAGTGTCTTCAATCCAAGAAAGTCCATCTTCAGAAGTCCTATTTCCTGGATATCCTCCATCTTGTACTGTGTGACAATATCACTATCGCCTTCCTTCTGGATCGGCGTATAATTATAGAGGTCCTCTGCTGATATGACTACTCCTGCTGCATGGATGGAATCCTGCCTCGCTATCCCCTCAAGTGATATTGCCATATTTATAACATCCCTGATCCTGCCGTCATTTTCATATATTTCTTTCAGCTCAGCAGCCATATTCAATGACTCCTTGATCGTCACATTAAGTTCCGTGGGTATCATCTTTGCTACTCTGTCAACCTCCGCATACGGGATCTCCATTACCCTGCCTGCATCCCTTATAGCCTGCCTTGCAGCCATAGTTCCGAATGTTATAAGCTGTGCGACTCTCTTTTCCCCGTATTTCTCTGTAACATATTTTATTACCTGGCTTCTCTTCTCATAGCAAAAATCAATATCTATATCCGGCATGCTTCTTCTTTCTTCATTCAGAAAACGCTCAAAAAGAAGTCCGTATTTTAATGGTTCAATATCAGTAATACCAAGACAGTAGGATACGATGCTTCCTGCCGCAGATCCTCTCCCCGGGCCCACTCTTATGCTGTTTTCTTTAGCAAAACGGACAAAATCCCAGACAATAAGGAAGTACTGCGCAAAACCCATTTTTTCTATCACTTTAAGCTCTTTTTTGAGCCTCGCATTTACTTCATCAGATATTTCATCATATCTTTTTTTGGCTCCCTCTATGCATAATCTCTCGAGATACTGCTCGGGAGATAGACCATCAGGGGGCCTGAAGGAAGGTATAAGATTCATTCCCAGCTTTATCTCTACATTGCACCGCTCTGCTATTTCCAATGTATTTTTTATGGCTTCCCCGTTTCCGGGGAAGAGTTCTTTCATCTCCTCGAGGTCCTTAAAATAATACTGGTCCGTTGAAAACTTCAAACGTTCTGTCTCATTGATCGTCGAACCTGTCTGTATGCATAATAGGACATCATGGAACCTGCTATCTTCCTTTTCAAGATAATGCACATCATTTGTAGCTACAACAGGCACTGAATATTTCTTTGAAAGCTCCGCCATTTTTTCATTTGCGATTTTTTGTTCCGGTATTCCCGAATCCTGAAGCTCGAGATAGAAATTATCTTTTCCAAATATATCAATAAATTCTTCCAGAGATTTTTCAGCCAGACCGATCTCGCCTGCTATTATATGCCTCGGTATTTCTCCCGCAATACAGCCGCTCAGCGCTATTAGTCCATCGCTGTATTCTCTCAGGATCTCCTTGTCTATTCTTGGTTTATAATAAAAACCTTCCAGAAAACCAAAACTGGCGAGCCTCATAAGATTTTGATATCCTTTATTGTCTCTGGCAAGAAGTGTGAGGTGATAGGATTTATCCTCCCGCTTGTTTTTGGAGGCCTGTTTTTCAAAACGGCTTCCCGGCGCCATATATACTTCACAGCCTATTATTGGTTTTATTCCAGCTGCCTTTGCCCTGCGGAAAAACTCTACTGCGCCATACATGACGCCATGGTCAGTAAGCGCTACTGCAGGCATGCCCAGGCTTACAGCTTTTTCAACCAGGTTTTTTATCCTGACAGCACCGTCGAGTAATGAATATTCGCTGTGGACGTGCAGGTGTACAAAATTATCTTTATCCATATCAATAAACGGTCCGATCTGTCTGTATTAATTTTGTAATAAAAAAATACTGGGAGCCTGTCCAAGAACTGGCTCCTATAGAACTACTCTATACATCTCATCAATAGAGGTCACCCCTGAAGCTACTTTTTCCGCAGCCGCCTCTATAAGCGTTCTCATACCTTCTTCTCTCGCTATATCTTTTATTGCATCTGTACTTTTGCGCTCGAGGAGCATCTCTCTTATCTTCTTGGATACTATCATGACCGAATAAATGCCTATTCTTCCATAATAACCAGTATTATTACATCTTTTGCATCCGATATTTTTAAATATTTTCTTTCCCTTGAGTATCGGCTTTACTTCTTTTTCCAGCGGGATATTAGAGATATCCGTTTCTTTTTTACAGTTATCACAGAGCCTTCTGACCAGCCTCTGGGCGACTATGCATTTGACCGCAGATGATATCATATATGACTCGATACCCATCTCCAGCAGCCTTGTCAGGCTTGAGGGGGCATCATTGGTATGCAGGGTGGTCAAGACAAGGTGTCCCGTTATCGAAGCTTCCATGGCGATTTTTGCTGTTTCAAGATCCCTTATCTCACCGACCATTATTATATCAGGATCGCTCCTCAACATTGAGCGCAGTCCCCTCGAAAAATCCATATTTATTTTGGAATTGACCTGTACCTGGATTATGCCGGGAAACCTGTATTCTACTGGATCCTCTATTGTAAATATCTTTTTTTCAACACTTGCTATACGGCTGAGGCTGGCATAAAGCGTGGTCGTTTTTCCTGATCCGGTGGGCCCCGTTATTATAATCGAACCATGGGGCATGGAGATCATCCGCTCAAACTTCTTGAAATCTTCCGGAAGCATCCCGCTTTTGTCCAGATTAAACACATTATCATCTCTGTCCAGTATTCTTACAGTTATATTCTCACCATAAACAGATGGTATGGATGCGAACCTGAGGTCTATTATCCTGTTCTGGAATTTTATGGAACCTCTGCCGTCCTGGGGGAGCCTGTTCTCGGTAATGTCAAGACCGCCCATTATCTTATAGCGTGATATAAGAAGGCGCTGTACAGTCTTTGGCACATCTTTTATCTTTTGAAGCACTCCATCCACCCTGAATCTGATTGTACAGCTTTTTTCCTGCGGCTCGATATGGACATCGCTCGCCCTGAGTGATATTGCCTTAAGTATGATCTGATTGGCAAGCTTTACCAGCGGATTCTTCTCTACTACATCTTCATCATATTTTTCGGAAATGGAGAGATCAGCATCCCTCATGATCTCCTGGACTTCCTTCAGATTGTAATCATCAGAAGTATGCTGCTTTATTATATCAATTATATCTTTCTGAGTGGTTATAAACGGCTTCACATTATAGCCGGTCAACAGCCTTAACTCGTCAATCACATTTATATCCCTGGGATCTATCATAGCCACATGCAGCGTGCCGTCTTCAAGCTTGAAAGGAAATACTTTCCTCTTAAAGGCAAAATCTTTTGAAATAAGATTAGATACGGACTCGTCTATCCTGTCCTGCTCTTTACTCAGATCTATTGTATTATATCCTCTCTGGAAGGATATAAGATCCA
>CBDUUS010000004.1:0-19644 GCA_965370465.1 uncultured bacterium
TGTTTCAGGTTCTTGCCGTCCTGCCCTATTATCAGAGAAGCTATATCCGAATTCAGTTTCAACAGGAATGCCCTGCTATTGCTTTCCCGGACAAGTTTTCTGATCTTTCTCTCTATTTCCAGCCTTATGGTCTCCTCTGATTTTACAAATCCTCTTCCCTCGCAGCATGGACAGACTTTGCACATTGTACGCAGTATTCCATCTGATACATTTTTTCTGGTCATTTCCAGAAGCCCAAGCTTTGAAAACTGAAGTATCTCGGTTTTGGTCTTATCGGTTTCAAGACACTGTTTAAATCTCTTTATTACCTTGCTGCGGTCCCTTTCGCCGGTCATATCTATAAAATCAATGACTATTATCCCGCCTATATCCCTGAGCCTGAGCTGACTTGCTATTACTTCAGCTGCTTCCATATTCGTACGGAGTATCGCCTGATTTGAACTCTTTCCGGAAGTATATTTCCCGGTATTTACATCTACAGTAGTCATTGCTTCGCCATGGTCCACAACAATGAAACCGCCGGATTTTAACCAGACCTTCTGCTCGATGGCACCCTCGATCACATCATCTATGCCAAACTCCTCAAAAAGGCTGTCCTGGCCATGATGGACCTTTATATTTAAAAACTTAATGCCTATTGAGCCAAGGTACTTTTCTATTTCGTGCTTCATTATCTTTTTATCTACATATATAGCATCATAATCTTCAGTAAATATGTCCCTGAGTATCTTTATTACCATTGTCTGTTCTTCGGAGATAAGCGCGGGTTTTTTTCTTTTCATAGAGCTTTTGCTTATATGGTTAAGTTTTTTTATAAGAAGCTTGAGGTCCTTCTGAAGCATATTTTTCTGCACGCCCCGGGCAGCGGTCCTTACGATCAATCCAAAATCCTTTGGTTTTATCTCTTCAGCGAGCTTGCGCAGCCTTTCTCTTTCCTCTTCGCCAAGCTTTTTTGACACACCCACTCCATCATTATATGGAGCAAGCACCATATACCTGCCGGGAACTGATATGAAGGTAGTGAGCCTTGCTCCCTTCGTCTTCATCGGGTCCTTGATGACCTGGACAAGTATCATCTGATTGGCTTTTAATACATACTGGATCTTTTTGGGTATATTACTTCCTTTTTCCAGCTCGCTGTCATCAAAGCCGACTTCATTTACATACAGGAATGCATTCCTATCTTCGCCTATATCGATAAAAGCTGCATCCAGGCTGGGAAGAACATTCTTGACTTTGCCAAGATAGATATTTCCCACTATTGACTTCTTGTTTTTCCGGTCAAAAAATAATTGGGCCGCTCTTCTTGATTCCAGGATAGCTACCCTTGTCTCATTTTGACCGGAGCTTATTAGCATCTCTTTTTTCAATTTCTCAAATTCTCCTCTATTAAAAAATATATAAAACTTTTAAAATACTATATCTTTAATATCCTATATTTTAAATATAAAACTATAATATCTCAAATGGAGTAACTTTTTTTCTCTCTTTCAATATGTATAATTCTTCCTTTGTAACCTTTTCTATACTCAATCCATATGTGATAAGATTTCCTCTGAGATATTCTAAAAAATTCATCAATTTAAAAACTTTTGAATTTCTGTCCTTACAAATTTTAGCATATCCTGATAATTTTAGTATCCTGTCTTCTCCGCCTTCGACAGGTCCTCCATTATTAATATCATATATAGAGCCCTCGAATTCAGCTGTTCCGCCCGCTTGCTCTGCCAGCTTTTTCAAGGACCCGCTGGCAGGGTCCCTGCCGCGGATATATATTGAATACTCAATAAGGTCCACCTGGCTCATAAGATTTTTAGTACCGGGCGGAACCTCCCTTGCGGTATTTATTATTATCTTTCCCATAAGCTGATCATTCAATCTTATAGCAAGCTCTTCCTCTGATATCTCGTCCACCACTATAATATCGCAGTATTCTGCACTGCTCTCTATGCCCAGCGGCGTGGGCGGACCAAAGCTTATCTTCGGTCTTGGATTAAATCCTTCCGAATACTTTAATCTGATCTTTGCACGCCTCAGGGCCCTGGTAATGATCGTGATAATATCAAGATGAGAAAAATACTTATACTCGCCGGTCTTTGAAAACTTAAATCTGAATTTTTTTTCCATTTCTATATTTGATTTAAATATTTATTATTGTACGGTCGGCCATTATTCTTTTGTTTCATTGCTGCCTGCCTGCTCAAGAGCCTTTTCATACTGTAATAGTAAAAACTCCTTTTTTACTCCTATATCTATATTGTCCCAGGGAAGTATTTCATCAGTATCATACTCTCTAACCGTGTAGAAATCTATCGCGGCACCATTTTTTTTAAAAGCGCCCGTCCATGTATCCAGGTCAAATAAATCTGTCCAATTATCAAACTTCGCGCCTGCTTTCCATGCATCCTCTATTACCATTCCCAATCTGGTATCTCCTCTTGAAAGGGCGCATTCTATCTGGCTCCTGTCCGGATCACTCCAGCTGATATTTATATATTTTTGCGGGACATTTTCCAGTATAAGCTGTATTTTCTTCTCGAGAAGGTCTATTTTCCCCTGTGCGGCCCATTGAAAAGGTGTAAACGGCTTTGGGTTAAAGACATTTATGCTTACATTCATATTGAACCTTTTTACCTTTTTGCGGGGCATCGTCTTTCTTGCTTTTGAAGCGATTCTTTTTATAAGGTCCGCGATCGCAAGAATATCTTCCTCTTGTTCACCTGGAAAACCTATCATAAAATATAGTTTTATTTTTTCCCAGCCCCTGCTGAATGCGGCATCTATGCAGTCCATTATTTCTTTTTCAGTAATATTTTTATTTATAATGTCCCGCATTCTCTGGCTTCCGGCTTCCGGAGCGAATGTAAGGCCGGTTTTTCTTCCTTCCTGTATGAGTCCGGCAATATCAATATTAAAACTGTCAAGCCTCATCGAAGGAAGAGAGACCGAAAGTTTTTCTCCTTTCATTGAATCCAGAACTCCTTTAATGAGCCTGGTAAGTTCCTTGTAATCGGATGTAGAGAGCGATAAAAACGAGATCTCATCATAACCTGTATTTTCAAGTCCCTCTATGGCCTGCTCTATAAGTCCTTCAGCTTTTCTTGACCTTACTGGACGGTATATGAATCCGGCCTGACAGAATCTGCATCCCCGTGCGCATCCGCGCATTATCTCTACTGCATAACGGTCATGTACTGGCTTTATATTGGGTATTACGGGTCTGCTGACTATTTTATAGCTGTCCAGATCCTCCAGTATAGCTTTTTTTACCTTTACAGGCGGATCTATCTTTTGTATCTTTCCATTTTCAAAATAATGAAATCTGTAGTTTGAAGGGACATAAACCCCGTTAAGCTTTGAGATCTCTTTTAAAAACGAGCCTTTATCCCTGCCCTCCGCTTTATATTTGCTTAAGCGTTCAAGTACCTGGACCATTATTTCCTCGCCATCGCCTATCACTATAAAATCCATAAACCGCGACATCGGTCCGGGATTTACCATGGCCGGACCGCCCGCACATATCAGGGGGTCGGCCGGCTTTCTCTTTTCTGCGATTATCCCGATACCGCTCAAATCAAGCATATTTAGCGTATTGGTATAGAGAAGCTCATGCTGGAGGCTGAAACCGATCAGGTCGAAGCTGTCCAGAAATATCCTGTTTTCAAGTGAAAAGAGCCTGGTGCCGGTTTCTCTCAGACGATCCTCAAAATCAACCCACGGTGCAAAGGCCCTTTCTGCTGAGAAGCCATTTTGGCTATTGATTATGTCATATAGTATCTGGAGTCCGAGATTTGGCATTCCGATTTCATATATATCAGGAAAAGCCAGGCATACAAGTACGTTTGAAGCTTTCCCCGCCAGTAGGCCGGGATCTTTGCTGGAAATCCCTATTTCATGATCCACATATCTTCCCGGCTTCTGGACCCCTTTAAGCAGCTTTTCTAACTCATGATATTTTAATCTTAGTATATCTTTCATCTCTTCCCTCCGGACCGATATCCTGATCCATTATGAAAAATCATCATATGCTATCTCATGTTCCTTTCTTACCTCCCTGTAAATATATACATTTGAGACCAGTGCCATCCCAAAGAATGTAGAGATAAGGCTGGACCCTCCCGAGCTCAGAAAAGGAAGCGGTATTCCTATGATCGGCATTATCCCGATGGTCATGCCGATATTTATGACAACCTGTGCAAATACCATAAAACCTACTCCTGAAGCCAAAAGCATTCCAAAGCTATTATTGGACCCGGAAGCTATATGAAAACATCTCCAGATAATAAAACCAAGAAATACAATGACAAGAAATCCTCCGATGAAACCTAATTCCTCTCCTATGACAGAGAATATGAAATCGGTATGGTGTTCAGGGACATAATTTAAATTTGTATGCGTACCCAGAAATAGTCCCTTTCCAAAGAGTCCGCCGGAACCTATTGCCATCTTGGACTGATAAAGATTATATCCGGCTCCTCCGATAGAAACTTCGGGCCTTAAAAAAATGAGTATCCTATCAAGCTGATACTGTTTTATTATTCCCATCTGGAGAGCTCCGAAAAAACTTCCGGCTGCTATTGCCATCATACCCAGAATATAGAAGAAATTTGCTCCGGAGATAAAAAGCATCCCAATAAATATCAGCATAAATATCAGGGCGGTCCCAAAATCAGGTTCCATAAGCACCAGGACCACATAAGTAGCTGCCGCTATTGATGATAATATGACTTTTTTAAAAGATATATGGTTCACTTTCTCGGTCTTCCGTTTTGACAGTATTGCTGAAAGGGTCATTATCATAAATATCTTGGCAAACTCTGACGGCTGGATCGGAAAGAGCCCGAGGTCTATCCAGCTCTTTGAGCCATATACCTCATATCCGAATATTAATACCGCAATAAGCGACAGGAGTCCAATAATACCAGGTATCCACCATAGATCCTTTATCTTCCTGTAATTTAAAAATTGTAATGCCGAAAATAAAAATACGCCTGCCCCCAAAAATACTGCCTGTCTCTTCAAGTAATACTGAGGGTCAATTACGGTCCCGGGCACCAGATTCCTCGTGGCGCTATATATTATAATGACCCCAAAGGATGCCAGGATGAGCACAGATAGAAAGAAAAGAATATCAAATTTGATCTTCCTTCCCCCTTTTGGAGAATTAAGACCCCTGACCAGCCTGCTATATTTTTTCCCACTACTGCTATACATCTATATTTCTTTTTTTAGTAATTTATAAATCAACTTTAATCCAATCCAAACAGGTACCTGAAGATCTTTTCAGCTATTGGCGAAGCATTGCTTCCCCCGCCTCCTGCCTGCTCAAGCATCACGACTATTACATACTCTGGATTTCCAATAGGGCCATAACTTGCAAACCAGGCATAATCCTGTTTTCCATACACTTCAGCAGTTCCCGTCTTTCCCGCTATCGGGATCTCGCCTGTAGGAAAATTTCTGAATGTATAAGCTGCGGTACCTCCGGGACTTGTGACCATATTGAATCCGTCTTCAATGATCTCCAGATAATATTCATTTAATTCAATATCCTTCCAGTTAAGAGTAGTGCTCCCGGCACAAACATCTCCATATGGATCCCTTATTTCTTTTACCAGATGCGGTTCATACTGTATACCCCTGTTTGCAGCAATCAAATAAGCCATAGCCATCTGAAGGGGAGTCACAAGAAGATCTCCCTGTCCTATAGACATATTAACAGTATCTCCCGGATACCAGACAGTATTTTCTATCCTGTCCGCAAAATATTCCTTTTTCCAATCACGGTCAGGCACGATCCCTTCATCTTCAAAAGGAAGATCTATTCCGGTCTCCCGGCCGAAACCAAATTTTCTTGAATATTTCTGGAGAAGCTCTTCAATATTATCCATCTTCACAAAGAGCCCGTAGCCTATTTCATAAAAATATATATCACAGGAATTCTTGATCGCTGCTCTCATGCTCAGGCTCCCATGGCCGGATTTATTCCAGCAAAGCTTTGGAAAATCACTGCCAAGCCCATACCAGATCCCCCTGCATGTAGCTGTCGAATATTCGCTGACAATACTTTCTTCGAGCCCTGCATATGCCGTCACTATTTTGAAAACCGAACCAGGAGCATATGACATAATGGCCCTATTGTTTAAAGGGAAACAATTTTCAGCATCATTCAGATAGGCCCAATCCTGTGGAGATATTCCTCCTGAAAAAATACCGGGATCATAGGTTGGAAATGAGGCCATCGAAAGAACCTCGCCATTTCTGGCATTCAGCACCACTACTGCGCCTCCCGGTACAATATAATGCTCATCCGTATTTTTTAAAGTCTTTTCTCTTACCTCCATTATTCCGCTATACAGGATCTCCTCTGTAACCTTTTGAAGCTCAATATCAATTGTAAGGTAAAGGTCATTACCGCTGACTGCAGATCTTTCTTCGATTATGCTCACGGGTCTGCCAGGCGGGTCGACTTCATAGATTATCTCCCCTTTTTCTCCCCTGAGCATATTCTCATATTGTTTTTCCAACCCGGTCAGCCCTATCTGATCCCCTCCTGAATAATCACCCTGATATAGATCAGAGGCGAGCTTCTCCTCATCTATTTCTCCTGTATATCCCAGGATATGTGAACCCAGTACTCCATAATTGTATTCCCTCAAATATATATCCACAATCTCTACCCCCGGAAGGAGGCCGCTGTTTTCCTTGATCCTGATCATTGTCGGCTTATCTATTCCTGTCTTTAAAAAAACCCTTTCAAGGTATGAGATATTTGCATTCCTGAGTTTTTCCCTTATGTCGGCGGCTGGAATATCGAGGTAAGCACTTAAAAGTTCAATGGCTCCATCATCCTGCATCAATTTATGCGGCTGCGCCACAACAGCTGATACAGGCACGCTTTTTACTATTAGCTTGCCGTTACGGTCATAGATATTTCCCCTCGGGGCAGCAATACTTGTCCTGCGGGAGATACTTTCGGAGGCCATCTCGGCAAAGATCTCTCCGCTTATCACCTGGAGAAAATACAGCCTTAACAAAAGCGCCATAAGGATCCCGGCGACAAGGTATGCTATTATTTTAAATCTTATCCTTATATTTGAACTCAAAGCTCTCCATCCCCCTGTTCAAACCTATCTTTATTACAGGATAGAATATAGCCAGCAGCATTATATTAAAAACCGGTGCAAGCAGCAGTTCCGTACCAGGCACCTGGAGGCTTATCTGAAAATTAAATAAATATCTTATTATGCTCACTGCAATAAGATTGGTCTCCGTTATTACAAATACCAGAAATAACTGCGATGTAAATCTATATTTAAAACCTGATTCGATGAGCCTCCAGACTAAAAAGGCATCGAGCGAGTAAATCAGTGCAGAGATCCCCACAAGATCGCCTGTAATAAGGTCGAGAAGGAGCCCGATGATAAATCCAAATATTATTCCATAGAATGCTCCACCTATAAGAGTTATGGCAATAAGGGCCACCATAACAAGATCAAAGCTTATATGAAAAAGCTTTAGCTGCTCAAAAAAAGTTATCTGTATCACCAGAGCCGCTATCAGCAATAATAGATGAAGTACTTTGTTTGCTATCTTCATATATAAATTTTCGATATTCCCCTATATTAATACCAAAATAATAAAAATCACTATCTTATCACCATTAAATATTCCAGATCTCTGAAATCTTCAAAGGGTTCTATTATTATTTCCCGGTATGGATTCCCTGCAATATCCGATATGCTGCTTACTCTTCCTATTAATATATCCGGTGGGAGGTACTGCCCGTATTCAGATGTCACGATTATATCCCCTTTATATATTTCCTCTCCGGCAGATATATATCTCAAAAAAACCATACCTTCCTGGCTTCCTTCAATAAGGCCCAGTTTTCTTGAAGATAAGATCCTTGCACCAATACTGCTCTGGAGATCGCTTATGAGCCGTGCTCTGGAACTGTTATTTCCAGCTGATATTATTATACCGGCAAGACCCTTGCTGCCGACAACACCCATTCCTTCCTGTATTCCATCACTGGTGCCGGCATTTAATATTATTTCTGATTGCCATCTATTGCTATAGAACCCGATCACCTTCACGACAAACATATCGTGATCTTTTCGGATATCGAGCTCCATCAGTCTCCTTAGAGCATCGTTTTCGACTTTTATGCTTATGTCTTCAGCATAATGGCCGCGCAGCCATGCATTCTCTTCCTCCAGTTCAAGATATTTCTGCCTGAGTCCAATATAATCTCTGATAGATATAAAGAACCTGACCACCGGATTAAAAAGGGAAAAGGTCTTTTCCTGCACCGGTTCAAAGATATCCAGGGTCCTTGCTTTTACTCTTTCGGTAAACCCGCTTCCCCTGAAACTGATCGTTATCACTATAAGGCACAGTAAAACAATGACAATAAAAATGATAATATTTCCAAATCTTCTGCTATTTACCACGGTCTATATAAAATAATTAAAAAATATCTTTGATATCTTTTTACTGTTTTGAAAATCTCAAATACCTCCTGAGTGCTGCGAAATCCTCAACACACTTGCCGGCTCCAATAGCAACAGCAGCCAGCGGTTCTTCAGCCATATATACGGGACAGTGAGTCTCCCTGCTGAGCCTTTCCGTGAGTCCCTTTAATAGCGAACCTCCTCCAGCCATAAAAATGCCCCTTTTCATGATATCAGAAGACAGTTCCGGCGGCGTTTCGTCCAGTACTTCCACTATCGAATTCACAATATCCCCTACAGGCTTTTCCAGTGCTTTTCTTATTTGCTGGCTCGTTATTATAATGGTCTTTGGAAGCCCTGTTACCAGATCCCGCCCGTTTATTTCCATCTTCTCTTCATTTTCGAGTGGGAATGCGGACCCTATTTCCATTTTTACACTCTCTGCGGTCCTCTCGCCAATAAGCAGATTGTGATCTTTCTTAAAATAATAAATAATATCTTCATCCATCTAATCTCCGCCGATGCGCAGAGACTGGCTTGCAACAATCCCGCCCAGCGATATCACAGCTACTTCCGAGGTACCGCCCCCAACATCCACGATCATGCTTCCAGTCGGTTCATCAATTGGAAGATTTGCCCCGATCGCCGCCGCCAGCGGCTCCTCTATAATATATGCCGAACGCGCTCCCGCCTGTTCAGTAGCCTCAAGCACGGCTTTTTTTTCTACAGGGGTTATGCCTGATGGAACACAGATGACTATTCTGGGCCTTGCGAAGGTAATATTTTTATGGACCTTCTGTATGAAATACCGGAGCATCTTTTCAGTAGTGTCAAAGTCTGCTATTACTCCATCTTTCAGGGGCCTGATCGCAACAATATTTCCCGGGGTGCGGCCGACCATCCTTTTTGCTTCCCTGCCGACAGCAAGTATGCGTCCTTTGGCCTTCTCTATTGCCACTATCGAAGGCTCATCCAATACGATCCCTTTGCTTTTAACATATACCAGCGTATTGGCCGTGCCGAGGTCTATTCCCATATCCCTGCCTATTACATTTAGAAAAAAATCGAACATCTGCTACTCCTTAGATAAGTCTAAAATTTTATAATCAAACTTTTTAAGCAAATCAATAAATTTAAAAACCGGGACCCCCGCAACATTAAAAAAGCATCCATTTATCTTTTCTATTAGAAGCGCTCCCGCTCCGCCTATATTATATGCTCCTGCCTTGTCCATAACATCTTCTCTTGCAAGGTAGCTCTTGATCTCCTCCGGTTCAATGCTCCTGAATTTCACTTCTGTGATCTCTATATCAGATTCATATCTGCCTGTTATGCTATCAACTATGCATATGCCGCTTATAACCCTGTGGACCTTTCCGGAAAGAAAATCGATAAAGGAATAAGCTTCTTCGATATTTATAGGCTTTCCCAATATCTTTCTTTTTAAACTTACTACAGTATCAAAACCCGAGATTAAATACCTGCTCTTACAGTCTCTGATCTTTTTCAGGACATCCTGGGCCTTTGCAATACTGTTCCTTTCAACCAATCTGGCAGGATCCCCGCTTTTTTGCTCTACACAGCCCTCCGGGATCATGATCTCAAAATCAAGTCCCATGCGCTCAAATATCTCCCTTCTCCTGGGAGAGGCCGAAGCAAGTATTATTTTAGTTTTATGACCTTCTTCTTGTACCAACATCAGCAAGTAAAAATGCTATAAGCAGTCCTATAATAGCGCCCAGGGTTATATTGACATGTATGCAAAAACTAATATCCAGCAGATACAGGTCAAGACTCAGCGAATCGGTTCCTACTTTTAGACCCTTATCAAGAATCGGGATCGTGTCTGCAAGCACATGGCCCAGTATCGCACCCAGAACCCCTCCAAAAAAAGTTATAAAGAATACTATTTTTCCCCGTCTTTTTGCCATTTTATGTAAGCCTGTCTATATATTTATATTATTTTCAAAATTTAAGGACCATTTACTAATAAGTATTTCACAAAACTTCTTATTCCCCGTCAAAAAAAAGCTTTATTTCCCTATCGGCACTCTCCGGAGAATCAGAGCCATGGATCACATTTATTGTTATATCTTTCCCAAAATCTCCCCTGATGGTACCCTCTGGAGCTTTTTTGGAATCCGTGGGGCCCATAAGCTCTCTTGACCCTTCTATCGCTCCCGGACCGCTTACCACCATTACAATAACAGGTCCCGAGCAAATATATTTAAGAAGGGGGCCAAAAAAGTCCTTTTCCGCATGATCCCTATAATGTTTTGTAGCAAGGCCCTCATCTATCTTTATCATCTTCAATCTTTCTATGCTGAGCCCTGCTTCTTCAAATCTTGATATGATCTTTCCTATCACCCTGTCCTGTATCCCGTCAGGCTTTATTATTATAAGGCTCTTCTCTATTACTATATTTATCCGGTCCGGCCCGCATCCGCTTTTATATCCTTCACATCCGTTCAATATCTCTCATTCCTTTCATACTTTTATTGAGCAGTCCTGCAATATGGACATACTTTCCAGTTAAATCCAAGAGGCTTGCCGCAGGAGATGCAGGGATTTTTTAGTTTCTTCCTGCAGTAAGGGCATACAAGGAAATCGGATCCCACTCTTTCACCGCATGAGGGACAGTTTAAGAGATCCGTTTCTAAAAGAAGCTGCATCCTTTCTATTTCAAGGTCCCTTTCCCTGATATCTTCAATATATTCAGGCGGCCTCAGGACCAGATATACAATAAGGCCTAAAAAACTGGATACTAATACGACCAGGGCCCAGAAGACTGCAGCTATAATGGAAGTATTCCTGAGTCTTGAATCCCGGTAGGTCCAATATACAAAAGAAAGCCATATGATTATAAGGACAAATATTATGCCGTAAATAAGGTAGCGCCAGATCGGCAGCCTGAAGAAATTAAGTATATTGTCTATATATTCAAAAAGATCCATCTATCCTCCAATAAAAGATTTCTAATTTTTATTAAATATTCTGTCCAAATGCTCCAAATTGGTTATTGAACCAGTAATGCATATAATATCATTTGTATCCGAAATTTTTAATGCATAATTTAAAGAATTTTCAATAGTGTCAATAGTATACACCTCTCCGGGAATGTTGCCCCGGCCATGATGCTCCCCCATTACTGAGACTGTCTCTTCCCTCAGTCTCTCGAGCGGAAGGCTTCTGCTGTTCCCGCTGGAAGTAAGTATCAGCCTGTCAGCAGTCTGTATGACCTGCTCTATCATCTGCCTGTAATCCTTGTCGGCAAGCACCGCAAAGATTATAGTTTTTCTTTTCAGTCCAAAATACCTCTCTGCGGTATGGCAGAATCTGATAGTGCCTTCCGGATTATGTGAAGCATCAGCAATTACAAAGGGGGCCTCTTTTAGTATCTCAAACCTGCCTTTCACATATATATTAGACAGGCTTTCTTTAAGGGAACCGGGATCTATCTTTTTCCCTTCTATCTCCATATAAAGCTCTGCAAGGGCAACTGCCAGCAAAAGGTTTGATGGCTGATAATCTCCGGGTAATGGCAGCTGGATACCAGGATATCTGCCATATATCCCATCGATATCCACTACCCAGCCGGAAAGACCCCTGGACCTTGCAGCAGCCACCTTAAAATCACTTCCGTTTAGATAGCAGCTGGCGCCGGCGCTTTTTACCTTTTTTCTCAATATATTTAGGACCTCCGGATCACGGGAAAGGGTCGCCGCACTTGCACCTTCTTTTATTACTTCCACTTTTTCTGCAGCTATCTCTGCTATTGTATCGCCAAGTATATCAGTATGCTCAAGGCTAACTCCCGTAAGTCCTGATACTCTGGAATCAGCTATATTTGTAGCATCCCAGCGTCCTCCCATTCCTGCCTCCAGCACCATGACCCGGATCTTTTCATCTCTTGCGATCATGAAGGCAAGCGCGCTTATTATCTCAAACTGGGTAATGGGACCTCCCAGATCCATATCATTTACTTCCCCGATATATGGATACATGCGGTTAAACGCATCTGTAAATCTATCTTCGGATATATCGCTTCCATCCAGCCATATTCTCTCTGTATAGCTGTCTATATGCGGTGAAATATGATATCCGGATCTAAAACCTATCTTCTTTAATATATTGGCAAGCATTATTGCGGTAGAGGTCTTGCCATTTGTGCCTACTATATGTATATAATCGGAACTTTTGTGTGGATCCCCCATAAGCTCAAGTATCTTTTCGATTCTTATAAGGGATGGTTTTATACCAAATATCAGAGCATCGTCCAGGTATTTGCTAACCTGCGTGAAGTTCACTTCTGCCTGCTTTGCTACTTTTTAATATTTTTCATTTTCCCCAGTTGTCCGTACAAAACCCTGCTGACCTGTTCGGCCTGCTCGAGCTTTCCCCTCTCTTTTGAGATTATCTCTTCAGGAGCCTTTTTGATAAAATCCGGATTTTCCAGTTTTTTTCTGCTCTTTTCCACTCCGGTTCCGGCTTTTTTTAACTCATCTTCTATCCTTTTTATTTCAAGGCCTATATCCACTGCATCCAGTATGTATATATAAATATCTATGCTGCCCGTAGTCGTCTTGATATATCCCCTGTCATTTTCAGCGCTCCCGAATTCTATTTTGCTGACTTTTGCAAGATCATATATATATTCTGAATTCTCAGATATTTCTTCGAGGACCTTTTGCTCTGGAATGCTCAGGCGGATACTTACCTTCTTGCCCGGATTTATCTTCAGTTCGGATCTGATCTTTCTGACCTCGCCTATGATCTCGAATACAGGCATTATTCTTTTTTCTATTCCGCTGTCTATAAGAACGGCCGCTGCTTCAGGAAAAGGTGCCATCATAATGCTATCGCCTTCATGCGGGATCTCCTGCCATATCCTTTCAGTGATATGGGGCATGAAAGGATGAAGGAGCCTGAGGTAATTCTCCAGTACATACCATAGCACGAACTGGCATGTCTTCCTGTCTTTTTCATCAGAAGGATCGTGCAGCCTGGTCTTTGAAGACTCAAGATACCAATCACAAAACTCACTCCAGAAAAAATCATAAAGGATCCTTGAAGCCTGTGAAAAGTTAAATCCTTTTAAATCCTTTTCCAGTTCTATGATAATAGTATTTAGCCTTGATAATATCCATCTATCCCAGGCATTCAGCTCCATACCTATAGGACCATCAGCCCAGAGGCCATCACCAGTATTTTCGACCAGCTCCTTTATGGATGCTATAACAAATTTTGAACCGTTCCAGATCTTATTGGCAAAATTTCTGATCCCCTCTATCTTCTCATCTCCAAGAAGCAGATTCCTCCCGGGAGTAGTAAGCGATGCTAATGTAAATCTTAAGACATCGGCCCCATTTTTATCTATAATCACCATTGGATCGACTGCATTGCCTTTTGACTTACTCATCTTCTTGCCCGTTGAGTCATTTACGAGAGGATTAATAAAGACTTCCCTGAAAGGTACTTCCTTTTTGAAATGGAGTGCCATCATTATCATCCTCGCTACCCAGAAAAAAATTATATCATGGGCAGTTATGAGGACATCTGTTGGAAAATAGTATTCCAATTCATCGGTATCTTCCGGCCATCCAAGCACAGCAAAGGGCCAGAGGCATGAACTGAACCATGTATCAAGCACATCTTTATCCTGGATAAGATCAGTGTCTCCGCATGCAGTACATCTATCCGGCTTTTGTGCCGATACATTCATCTCGCCGCATCCTTTGCAATACCATACAGGGATCCGGTGCCCCCACCATAACTGTCTTGATATGCACCAGTCCTTTATATTCTCCATCCATTCAAAATATATCTTCTCCCATTTTTTAGGGATTATTTTTACCCTGCCGTCTCTTACTGCTTTTATTGCCGGTCCTGCCAATTTTTCCATAGCAACAAACCACTGTGTTGATATTCTTGGCTCCACTGCAGTATCACATCTCGAGCACATGCCTACAGAGGAAATATGATCTTTCCTGTCAAGCAGATAATTTTCTGATTCCAGATCCTGAAGCACCTTTTTGCGGGCCTCATAGCGATCCATGCCTTCATATTTGCCGGCATTCGAATTAAGGACCCCGCCCTCATCCATTATATTGATCTCTTCAAGACCATGCCTTCTTCCGATCTCAAAATCATTTGGATCATGCGCCGGTGTCACCTTTACTGCGCCGCTTCCGAAATCCATATCCACAAAATCATCTTCAACTATAGGGATCGTCCTGTTTGCAAGCGGGAGAAAGACAGATCTTTTCTTTATTCTTTCATATTTTTTATCAGCTGGATTTACAGCCACGGCTGTATCTCCAGGCATTGTCTCGGGCCTTGTTGTAGAGACTACTATATAATCATCTTCAGAAGGTCCTCCCGTATCCGGATCGATCAGGGGATATTTTATATCCCAGAGATAGGCTTTCTTTTCACTATGTTCGACTTCGATATCCGATATTGCTGTCCGGCATCTCGGACACCAATTTATCATATAGTTTCCCCTGTAGATAAGGCCCTCATTAAAAAGTTCAATAAATTCTGCAGTCACTGAGTTTACATAATCATCATCGAAGGTAAACCTCAGGCGGTCCCAATCACAGGAACAACCAAGTGATTTTAGCTGAGATATTATCCGGCTCCCATATTTATCTTTCCAGTTCCAGATCTCCCCGACAAATTTATCTCTTCCCATGCTGTGGCGGTCAAGACCCTTTTCTGAAAGAGCTTTTTCTACGACATTCTGAGTCGCGATCCCTGCATGGTCGGTCCCGGGTATCCAGACCGTATTAAGACCTTTCATCCTTTTATACCTGATCATAATATCCTGAAGGGTATTATTAAGGGCATGGCCCACATGGAGATACCCTGTTACATTTGGAGGAGGAATGACCATGCTGAAAGACGTTTTGGTGCGATCCGGTTCAGTATGGAAATAATTGTTCTTTTGCCAGAAATCATATATTTTATTCTCAAAAACCGAAGGCTCATATTTGCCTTCGATCCCGGCATCTAAATCAAGCAGATTTTTCTTCATCTTTAAGGTATTTGCTTTCTTCTGAATCAATAAATAATTTAGGCTCTATCTTTTTTTCTACAACGTCCCCTGTAATGACACATCTGTTTATATCTTCACGTTCCGGTATTTCAAACATTATGCCAAGCATTATCTTTTCCATTATTGCTCTTAATCCCCGGGCGCCTGTCCCAAGCTTTAAGGCCTTTGAAGCTATTGCCTTTAGCGCATCGTCTGAAAACTCCAGGTCGACCTTATCCATTTCAAACATCATTTTATACTGCCTGACAAGAGAGTTTTTGGGTTCTGTTAATATTGTCACAAGGTCCTCTTCTGTAAGGTTTGAAAGAGTCGAGAAGACCGGAAGCCTCCCTATAAGTTCAGGGATCAATCCATATCTTAACAGATCTTTTGGTGTAATATGCGGGAGCAGCATGTCTATTTTTTCTGATTTATCCGGCATCTTTTCAGAAATAAAACCAATGCTTTTCCTATTCAATCTGCTTTCGATTATACTTTCGAGCCCCCCGAAAGATCCTCCGCAGATAAAGAGTATATTGGCCGTATTTATCTGTATGAAGTCCTGATGCGGATGCTTCCTCCCTCCCTGCGGCGGAACATTTGCCACTGTTCCCTCAAGTATCTTGAGAAGTGCCTGTTGGACCCCCTCGCCCGATACATCCCTTGTTATGGAAGGATTATCTGATTTTCTGCTTATTTTGTCGATCTCGTCAAGATAGATTATTCCTGTCTCTGCTTTTTTTATATCAAAGTCTGCAACCTGTATCAGCTTGAGCAATATGTTTTCCACATCTTCTCCCACATATCCAGCTTCTGTAAGAGAAGTGGAATCAGCAATGCAAAACGGTACATTCAATATCCGGGCAAGGGTCTGGGCCAGAAGTGTTTTCCCGCAGCCTGTCGGACCGATCAGCAATATATTGCTTTTCTGAAGCTCTACATCATTTTTTTCCGCAACACTTCCGTGCTTGATCCTTTTATAATGATTGTATACAGCAACAGACAATACCTTTTTTGCCATCTTCTGTCCAATAACATATTCATCAAGTATCTTATATATCTCTTTTGGTCTGGGGAGGTCCTTAAAACCCAGCTCCTTCTCTTCCCTGGTCTCTTCATTGATTATCTCATTGCATAGATCTATGCACTCATTGCAAACATATACGCCCGGTCCTGCTATTAGCTTTCTGACCTGGTTCTGAGATTTCCCGCAAAAAGAGCATTTTAATGATTCCTTTTTATTTTTTCTATTCTCTCCGGGCAATTTATCAAACCCTCCTGTTCCCTCTTCTATCCATAAAGGGAGCCTTATTTTTTAAATAATATTTCATCAATGATCCCATAATCTTTGGCTTCTTTTGCATCAAGAATAAAATCCCTCTCTGTATCCTTTTCAACCTTTTTTATACCTACTCCGGTATGCTCTGATATTATCTTATTTAAAAGGGCTCTTATCCTTACCATTTCCTTTGCATGTATTTCTACATCCAGAGTCGTACCCGATACTCCTCCAGAAGGCTGGTGGAGCATTACCCGGGAATTCGGAAGTGAAAACCTCTTTTTCTCCTCCCCGGCGAGAAGAAGCACAGCTGCAGCACTGGCTGCCTGTCCGATGCATATCGTCGATACTTTGGATTTTATAAACTGCATCGTATCATATACGGCCATAGCCGATGTGATAACACCACCCGGACTATTGATATAAAGCTGTATATCCTTTTCCGGGTCCTCTGCCTCGAGATGCAGCATCTGGGCCATTACTACATTAGCGACATCATCATCTATTGCAGAACCAAGAAAAATTATTCTTTCCTTTAAGAGCCTGGAATAGATATCAAAGGATCTCTCTCCCCTGCTGGTCTGTTCTATTACCATTGGTATCAGATAGTTGTTATTTATTCTTTCACTCATTTTTATCTTCACTCTTTTCTTCTTTTGACCCCGGGGTCCATAGACCTTCTCCGGGCTTTGTCTCCTTTTCATCAGGGGTCCATATTTTTTTCTTATTATCAATCTTATCAACTTTTGGAACTTCTTCAACAATTTTCACATTGCGCTCCAGCTGTTTTAGAAGCTTTCTCCTCTTTATCGTCTCAGTCAGCTGCTGCTGAGCCAGGGGTTTCTCAAAATATTCCTTTATCTTTTTTATATCCTCATCTTTTTCATATCTGGAAACAATATCTTCTTTTTCTTTCTTGATATCTTCCTCGGAAGGCTCAATATTGGAAATTTCGCTCTTCTCAAGGGCTTTAAAGATAAGATAGTCCCTTACCTCTCTTTCCGCTCTTTCCCTTATTTGCTTATCAAATTGCTCCTCATTTATGCTCATGGCCTGCATATAGCTCTGCTTGCTCATTTTTTGTTTCTTGAGCCCTTCTTCCAGTTCATTCTTAATCCTTTCTACACTGTTCTTTATCATAGGCTCAGGAATGCTTTCCTTCATATTTTTAGAGATATGCTCAATTATCTGTTCGATTATACGGGATTGCCTCTGATTCTTTTTCTGCTCCAGAAGCCTTTCCTTCAATTGATTCTTAAAATCATCTACTGAATCATATTTTCCAAGGTTCTTTAAAAACTCTTCATCCAGTTCAGGCAGGATTCTTTTTTTAATCTCTTTTAAGCTTATGTCAAAGTCAGCCTTTTCCCCTGCTATATCCTTATTTCCGATATTATCAGGAAGGAGTAATGATATCTGTTTTTTATCCCCCTTCTTCATCCCTGCAATATTACTTTCAAATTCAGGAAACAAAGTCTTTGATCCTATCTCAAGAGAATAATCCTGTGCGCTTCCCCCTTCGAATTCCTTGCCTTCTATTTTCCCGGCAAAATCTATAATGACAAAATCCCCTTCAGCAGCCGGCCTATTATCTTCAACCGGTTCTAAGGAAGCAAAATTTTTCCTCAGATCATCGATCTGTCTGCCAAGTTCATCTTCACTTACTTCAGCAGAGATAGTGTCTACCTTTATCCCTTTATACCTGGGAAGTGCTATCTCGGGTTCAAGCTCGATCTCCGCTTCAAAGCCAAGAGGTTTATCTTCCTCCATCAGAGTTATATTTATCTTTGGGAAATCAATCGGCTTGAATTCCGATGCTTCTACTATTTCAGGATAGAGCTCAGATATTGAGCGGCTGGCCGCCTCCTGCAGGACATATGGCTTACCAAAATTGGAATCTATTACCTGTGCCGGTATTTTTCCTTTTCTGAACCCGCGTATATTGGCCTTTTTTGAGATCTCCCTGTAGGCATTGCCTATCTGCTTTTTATAATAATTATTAGAGATCTCGATACCCAGCTTCACTTTGTTTTTATCAAGCTTTTTCTTACTTTTGATAGTATAACTCAAAAATCCTCCTCTATACCGACCAGACTGGCATTTAAACATTAAGATTCATATTATAATAGATATAATTTAAAATTCAATCAGAGGATCTGAACCTTCTCCGGTCATAGTATGCCACTTTTCTCAGAATTGGAACCAGACATTGGAAGAATCAGCCAACCTTAATGAATTATATAGAAACAGCGGACAAAATTAGAATCAGGATTATTAGATTGGATAAGAGTATTTTTATATATTTTAACCATCTTCTTTAAATCCTTTAAAAATTAGTGGAAACTTAGTTACACATATAAAAGTTAAAAAAGGTATAATTAGAAAAGAATTAGAATGGTTAATGCAATAAAAAAAATAAAAAGATTTTTAATTGAAAGCGCTGTAAAAATAACCCCTGTCAAATATAGAGAACATTTAAAGAAAATAATCTTTTATAGAAATAAAAAATTCTGTCCTGTCTGCGATAGTAAAATTATAAAATTTTTCCCATATTTTTTTCCACCACATATCAAAATAGGTCCAAGGCCAGATGCAGTTTGTCCTGTTTGCGGCTCTATTGAAAGAGAAAGGCTCTTATGGCTCTACCTCGAAGAACAAACTAATTTTTTTATGAGCCCTAAAAAGAAAATCCTACATATTGCACCTGAGATTGTATTATCCGATAGAATTAGAAAAAATGAATTTATTGAATATTTAAGCGCTGATCTTGACCCATCCCGAGCTATGATTCATATGGACTTAACTGATATAAAGATGAATGATAATATTTTTGATGTAATAATCTGTAACCATGTTTTTGAGCATATTCCAGA
>CBDUUS010000005.1:0-17798 GCA_965370465.1 uncultured bacterium
CAAGGAAATATGAAAATCCCGTGATATATACTGTGGACAGAAGGGAATTTGATCTATATCTCGCTGAAATGGCGCAGAAAAAAGGATGTACAATAAGATTTGGAGAGAAAGTAACCGGTTTTGAATATGATAAAACGGGCCTTGCCGTAGAATCAGATAAAAATAAATTCAGGGCCAAAATACTGGTTGGAGCTGATGGCATAAGGGGAGCAGTCCACCGCAATCTGACTGCTGGCCGGAAAGTATTAAAAATACTGGGTTATGAGGTCGAGAAAAAATGCGGCCCATCAGAAATGGAAAAATACCGGGATCTCGTGGGGCTTGATTTTGGCGGTACAAGAAAAGGATATGTCTGGGCATTCCCAAAAAAGGATACAATATCATATGGAATAGGGGGCCCTGCCAGTACTGCTGTATCCATGAAAAAATATTTATACGATTATCTGGGAAGCAATGGCGGCAGCAGGGATATTAATATGATGGCACAGTCCATCCCCATAAGATCAGAGGATACGCCGGTCCGTACAGATAGAGTCATCCTGATAGGCGATGCTGCCTGTCTCGGAGACGGCTTTACGGGCGAAGGACTATATAATGCATTTAAAAGTTCGCATATTGCCTGCAGAAGCATCAAAAATGCCCTTAAGTATTCTAATTATGATTTTAATGATTATGCCGGGGCCATAGATTCAGATATATACAAAGATATTAAAATATCTATTACTTTCTCAAGGATATTCTATACATATCCGATGTTTTTTTATAAGCTTTTAAAATCTAATGAGAAATTTTTTAGATTATGCTGCCAGGTGCTCAGAGGTGATAAAAAATACAGTGATATTCCCGGAAAATTGAATTTTTTTAATAGATGATGGCAGGCGGTTTATTTTAATATGCAGATATATTTATTGATGAAAGGAAAACAAAATGGCAGAAAGCACTAAAGAGACTATTATTGCCCAGATATCAGACATACATGTGGGTGAATCCTACTTTGTACCAAGCCTTCTGACAAGAGCAATTGATGAGATAAATGAATTGAATCCGGATATAGTGATGATAACCGGCGATCTTACCGCAAATGGATTCAGGCGGGAATACGAAACGGTGAGGAATTATCTGACACCTATAAAGTGTAAAAACATGATCGTGCAGCTGGGAAATCATGACTCAAGGAATGTGGGATATCTTCATTTTGAAGAACTTTTTGGAGAGAGGTATAGGACTTTCAGGAATAAAGAAGTCACTATTGTTGCCGCTGATTCAAGCGAGCCTGACCTTGATAATGGACAGATCGGCAGAGAGCATTATCAATGGATCAAAGATGAATTTAGCAGGACCGGAAGTAAGAATTTTAAGATCTTTGCAATGCACCATCATCTTGTCCCTGTGCCGAATACCGGAAGGGAAAGAAATATTGTAAATGATGCCGGAGATGTCCTTGAGACCATAGTAGATGCAGGAGTCGACCTGGTCCTTTGCGGACATAAGCATGTACCCTATCTCTGGCGCATAGAGGATCTTCTGGTGGTCACGGCCGGCACAGTCTCCTGCCTCAGGCTCAGGGGGAAGATAGAGCCAGGCTATAATATTATTTATATCAGGGAAAAGGAGATTGATATATATAGAAGATCTCCGTTTGACAGGATAGAGAAAATATTGGGGGTAAAGAGAATAGGCAGAAAGGTCAAGCTCTGTGAAAAGTTTATTACAGAAAAAAGACAATAGAAACAAAAAGATCGTCGCCCTTATAGACGGCGAACATTATCCTGAGGTGACCAGGGATGCAGTCAGGCTCCTAAAGGACTATTTTTCAGGCACCTTTTCCGGCATAATTTTTCTGGGGGGCACAGAAAAACTCATACTTGATGACCTTGAAGGATACTTTAAGGAAAAAGTCTATATAATAAATGATCTTGATTCTGATTTTTGTTCTGCTCTCAAGTATTTTAAGCCGGATATTGCATATGACCTCAGCGATGAACCGGTTGTCGATTATAAGACAAGGATGAAGATCGCTTCCTTCTGCATGGCAAATGAATGCAGCTATATGGGACCTGATTTTCTTTTTAATTGGGAGAAAAAAAATATAAGGATATCTAAGAAGACTTTGTCTATCATCGGAACAGGTAAAAGGATAGGCAAAACTGCTATAAGCTCATATATTGCAAAAATATTATCCAGGGAAAATATGAGTGTATCTATAGTAGCTATGGGAAGGGGAGGACCCAGGAAATCACAGATGATAAGGGGTGATAAGATCGATATTACTGCTGAGTATCTGCTGGAGCTCAATAAAAAAGGACTGCATGCAAGCTCCGATTATATAGAAGATGCCATGCTGAGCGGGATCACTACTATAGGGTGCAGAAGATGCGGAGGCGGTTTTGCAGGAAAGATATTTATGACGAATCTCGGAGAGGCGGCGGGGATAGCGGAAAAATTGGATTCTGAACTTATAATAATAGAAGGAAGCGGGGCGTCTATCCCCGGAGTCGATACAGATAATACTATATGTGTAATTGGAGCTTTTCAGGATTGGGACAGCCTTATAGGATATCTCGGCATCTACAGGATAATGCTTGCTGATATGGTAATCCTGACAATGTGCGAAGAACCTCTCGCAGACATCGGTAAAATAAAGGTCCTGGAATCAAAGATAAAAAAGTATAATCCGAGTGCAAATATAATACGGACAGTTTTCAGGCCAGAGCCGCTTTCAAATATAAAGGGCAAAAAAATATTTCTGGCAATGACTGCAAGCCGGAGCATAGAGCACAATATCAGGGATTATCTCGAAAGTAAATATGGCTGCCGGATAGTCATGGCCAGTTTTAACCTTTCAAGAAGGGATGCCCTTAGAAAAGAGCTTGGTGAAAGTCCTGATTTTGATATGATACTGACAGAGCTTAAAGCAGCTGCAGTAGATGTTCTTACAGAATATGCATCAAAAAATAAAAAAGGAATTACTTATATTGATAATATACCGGTAATAATAGGTAAAAAGCGCGGCTTCAAGGAGGATCTTATAAAATTAATAAAAAAAGGAGAATATGCTTCATGAGCATAAATGAAGAAGAAAAGAAACAGCACCCGGTGGTGATAACGGACAAAAAGAGCGGCCTTCCTTTTTCCAAAGGCATACTTGCTTCATCTATTTCGGCCGTCGGATTAGAAATAGCGATGGCCCACAAGATAGCTTCTGATATACAGGATTATTTTGAGGAAAATAAAATAAAGTCGATTACACTGGAAGAATTAAGATCTCTTGCTTTCAGGTTTATAAAAGACGAAGTAGGGCTTGATTGTGCAGAGAAGTACCTTCTCTGGCAATCAGCAGGAAAACTCCAAAAACCGATAATAATACTTATAGGAGGAGCCACAGGTGTAGGAAAGTCGACTATTGCCACAACACTCGCCAATCGCCTTAATATCACAAGGGTTGTATCTACGGATGCAATAAGAGAAGTCATGAGGGCTTCTGTTTCCGAAAAATTGATCAGGCCCCTGAGGGGTTCATCATATAATGCATACAAGAACCTTACACTGCCTCCATCAGGCGTAGAACCTGTCATACTTGGATTCAGGGAGCAGGTGCTTGCCGTAAATGTGGGTATAGAAGCTATAATCAAAAGAAGTGTCGAAGAAAAGACAGACATTATAATAGAAGGCGCCCATGTAGTGCCGGGTTATCTGGATATTAAGCAGTATGAAGAGAGGGCAATACTGATAAAGATGGTCATATCGGTTCCCGATAAAAACATACATAAAGAGCATTTTACAAAAAGGACGATCGAGACCCAGGGTTCAAGGCCGGTGCAGAGGTATATAAAACACCTTGACGAGATCACTATGATACAGGATTATCTGGAAGAGCTGGCATATAAGAATAAAATAAAAATAATACAGAATTATAATCTTGACCATACTGTAAAGAAAGCACTGGAACTGGTTTTCAAGAGGGTAAAGGATGAATTTGCAAAAGTAGGGGAAGAATATGCCCATAGTTCCTAAAACTTAATACTGGCTGACTGTAAATAAGGTTTCTATTTTCTCCGAGTCATTATATTCCACGATCGCCTTATAATCACCAGGATAGTATGCATCATCCCTTTTTAGGAAATATACTACTATTTCCCCGCTTCCGTCCTCTTTGATTGCTATAGTGTCTTCCTGCATCGTTTTATAGCCTTCTTCCCCGTAATAGAGCCAGTTTGTACCGAGGGTGTCTCCGGCTTTTACATCTTTTAAGGGGATTACAAGGTATATGCCGGTGATGGTATCAAAATCCATTCTCTCTTTGTTTTCTATAGTGATACCGGCAGTCTTATCTGAACTGATTATATATATTTCTCCGATACCGGGATCTGGCTTAAGGGTAAGCACAGCCACGGCTATTAATATAGCGGTACAGATAATTACTATTATTATATTGGTTTTACTCATAAAATAAACGCTTAAAAAACTTGTGTCATTATAACAAAACTTACGAAATTATTTGACTAAAATTTCCAATTAGTATATATTTTCTACTTGTTTTGCTAAAGGAAGGTATCTTTAATGCCCATATACAGCTATAAATGCGAAAGTTGCGGAGAGATATTCGACAGGCTGGCAAAGCCTGGAGAAAATGGAAAAGTGCTGTGCGTGCACTGTAATTCAATCACGAGGAGAGTGTTCTCTCCAGTGGGTATAATATTTAAAGGTTCCGGTTTTTATAGCACTGACTATAAAACAGAGACAAAAAGTGCGGGAGCTGCGGCTTCATCCGGAGAGAAGAATAAGAAAGATAGCGAGAAAACGAAGACTGCTGCAAGTGAAAAGAGCAAGCCTGCTGAAAAAGTAAAATCCAGTAAATAATATGATAGGCAGTTATCCTCAGTAGAGTATTTTTAAATGTGTTTTCAAATCTTATTAATAATAATATAATTATTTAAGATTACTTTTAAATTTTAAAGAGGATGAGGAAATGAAAAACCTTAAAAAATCTATATTTTTCTTGTTATTAAGTATATTATTCAGCTTTGTTCTGCTTATGAGCTCCTGTTTAATTTCTGGCTTTTTTGGTGTGGAAGACAGCAGCACGGTTGAAGTCGAATGGGTGGAAGAAAGCGGTCCCGGAAAACTAACTGAGGAAGAGTTTGAAGAGTTGCTGAATAATACTGATTTTCTGGAGACATTCGACACATTCTATTATCCTGGTTCCAGGGTCCGGGAAGCAATGGCAGTACAGGATGAACAGGAAATGATATATGTGATCCTTGAGACAACTGAAGGATTTGACCTGGTAGAAGAGTATTATAAAAATAAAAAAGTACAGTCCGTCTGGAACAGGGATCTGATCTACCAGAAAAGTATGGCCGCAGAAGAAGATCTTGCAGAAGCTGAAGAAGAGGACATAAACATATCAAAATTTACTTATTCAAGCAAAGACAGGGATAAAATAGTAGACATACTCTTGAAGAGCCTTGCTGCGGATAGAACGCAAATAATGATAACTTATTGGGATCTCCAATAATCCAGTTCCCGGAAAGGCTCCTGAAGATGTTAGAAGACAGTATTTCAAATCCAAAGGTTTACAGCATAAGCGAGATCAATCATCTTATCAGGGAAAATCTTGAAGATAGTTTTTCTAATGTCTGGTTAGAAGGAGAAGTAAGCAACTTTTTTTTCCATAATAATAAGCATATGTATTTTGATTTGAAGGATGAAAACTGTAAGATCAAAATAGTCATGTTCTATCAGAATAACCGCAAACTGCTCTTTGATATAGAAGAGGGTCTCCACATACAAATAAACGGCTATATATCGGCTTATGAAAAAAGGGGAGAGTACCAGCTTATAGCAAGTGATGCCCGTCCTGTGGGGAGGGGCGCTTTGATACTGGCATTTGAACAGTTAAAGGAAAAACTGTCAAAAGAAGGATTATTCGATAGCGGCCACAAAAAGAAAATACCTGTTTTGCCAGAAAGAATCGGCGTGGCCACATCAGTCGGGGGAGCTGTCCTGCAAGATATTGTTTCAGTGCTCAGGAGAAGGTTTTCAAATTTTCATCTCATTATTAGGAATACAAATGTAGGGGGGATGACCTCGGCCGGGGACCTATGTATGGCTATAGATGATCTCTGCGAATATGGAGTAGATGTCATCATCCTTGCCAGAGGAGGAGGATCTCTTGAGGATCTGTGGGGTTTTAACAGTGAGGATCTGGCCCGCAGCATATATAAATGTAAGATTCCAATTATCTCAGGAGTGGGACATCAGACAGATTTTACAATATCGGACTTTGTTGCGGACCTGAGGGCCGCGACTCCTTCAGTTGCAGCTGAAAATGTATTGCTGGATAAGAAAAGGACCATTGCTGATATTAAAAACATTACCGGGTCGATGCTAAAAAAATTATCATCGCGGATAAGAGCTTCGAAAAAGCAGCTTTTACTTCTTATCGACAGGAAATATTTTAAAAGGCCCGAAGCGATCCTGGGCACAAGATATCAGGATGCTGGAGTTCTTCATAAAGATATGGTAGAAAATATATCCGAAAGGATCAGGAGCAAAAGGATAATATTTATAAGAAAAGCAGCAGGGCTCGATGCGGGGAAAATAAGTTCAAAGATAAGATCCCATAGATTAGATTTAAGAAATAAGGGCATCAGGTGGAGAAACAGTATCTTAAATTATATGCAGGACAGGAATAAATATATAGGCTTTGTAATTGAAAGCCTTGAGAAAAACAATCCGGTAAATATAATAAAGAGAGGTTTTTCAATTGTATATGATACCGGCAGCGGCAGAAGCATCAATAGCGTAAAACTGACAGGACATGGGAATATGATAGATATTCTGCTAAAAGATGGTACTATAAAAGCTAAGGTGGTAAAAATAATTTTCAAAAAGTTAAAGTCAGGAAAAACAAGTGAAGAATAATGATTTGAATTTTGAAGAAGCTCTTGGCGGGCTTGAAGAAGTTGTCAGGGAATTGGAAAAAGAGGATATTACTCTTGAGGATTCTATGCAAAAATTTGAGCAGGGAATAAAACTCTCCTCGCACTGCCTGAGAAAACTTAATGAAGCTGAGGAAAAAATCGAAGAACTTACAAGATCTGAAGATGGGAAGCTTGTTACAAGAGAACTTGAAGTAGATACGGATTCATAAACCCTATAATACTATATATTGTATAATATTATCTTAATACCTCATCATATAACAATATATAGTTGAATGTTATTATTAATTAAATAATACATTAATTAATAATATATATTTCCATATATTTTTTTAAAAAAAGTTTACAAAATATATAAAGTATGGTATCTTATTGGTGTGATGTGGGGAAAAGTGGTGAGAATATAGTTAGTTTTCCCACTATTTTGATAAAAATGGTCAGGATAGAGGCTATTAAATGTTTTTAGGTGAACATCGCAGAACAATAGATAATAAGGGCAGGATATTTATCCCTGCAAAGTTCAGAGAAGAACTAATAAAGGGAGTCATAATCACCAAAGGATTTGATGAGAAATGCCTATTTATATTTTCCAGGGAAGGCTGGAAGAGAATACAGGATAAGATACTGGATAATCCTATGGCAAAAAGGAATACTCAGAGGTTTTCAAGGTGGTTCTTTTCTTCAGCTACTATAGAAAGTATCGATCAACAGGGAAGGACCAGGGTACCACAGAATTTGATCGATCATGCTAATTTGAAAAAAGATATAGTCCTTGTCGGAGTTTCAGACAGAGCAGAAATATGGTCGGAGGAAAACTGGGATAAATATTATGGCCAGACTGATTCCCAGTTTACCGGGGACCAGAATGCATTTGAAGAATTAGGATTCTAATAAGTATTGTTTAAATGAAATTAGAAGAGTTTCATATTCCTGTTCTACTGCATGAAGTATTGCAGTATTTAAGCCCGGGAAAGGGTGATATAGTTTTTGACGGGACGCTTGGCGGTGCGGGTCATACTGTAGAAATAATTAAAGCCATTGCCCCCACAGGCAAAGTAATCGGAGTTGAACTTCATAGCCAGACTTTAAGCACCGCCGCCAAAAAACTTGGGTCATTAGCCGGGAGCCTGATCCCGGTAAATGACAATTTTGTAAATATTAAGGAAATATTAAAAAGGCTCGGGATCGCAAGTATAAATGGGATATTACTTGACCTGGGTCTGTCTTCCTTTCTGATAGACCATTCAGGAAGGGGTTTTAGCTATATAAGAGATGAAAAGCTGGATATGAGATTCTCCAGTAAACAGCAATTGGATGCATTTGAGATAGTTAATGAGTATCCCAAAGAGAAGCTTAGTGAAATATTTACAAAATACGGAGAGGAGAGGTTTTCCAACCGTATTGCATGGAACATTGAAAAGAAGAGAAAAGAAAGAGCTATAAGGACGACCGGAGAGCTGGCCAGAATAATCAGAAATTCAATACCTGATAAATATGCCAGAAAGAGAAAAGGAAATCCTGCAAAAAGAGTCTTTCAGGCTATAAGGATAGAAGTAAACAGTGAGCTGGATAATCTGGACAGAGCTATAACAGATGGTTTTGAGGCTCTGGGAAGCGGGGGAAGGATGATCATAATCTCCTATCACTCCCTGGAAGACAGATTGGTAAAGAAGAGGTTCAAAGATTATGAAGGGGTGTGTAAATGCCCCCCGGGATTGCCTGTATGCAGGTGCGGAGTTAAAAAGAGAGCGGAACTTCTAACAAAAAGAGCGGTTTCCCCCTCCGAGCAGGAGAAAGAAAGAAACCCGCGGTCCGGGAGCGCAAGACTCAGGGCACTGAAGAAAGTAAAATAAATATGAGATCAGTGGAGGCAAGAAAACTTAATAGCATTAGTGGGCACACTTTATATCTTGTTGGCGGGAATAATGCAAAAAGGCCGGCCGGACAGGTTCTCTATGGCAATAGCGGCCTTTTCTATATAATAGTCATAGTGAGTCTATTTGCATGCCTGGGGCTGCTCTCGAGTATCGGACTTAAGGTCCAGAATATAAATTACCAGAAGAGTATTTTCGAGCTTAATGAGATGATCTCTATTGAAGAAAATAGGGTCGATAGGCTCAAGCTGGAGATCTCATCGCTTAAAACACCTTCCAGAATTCTAACAGCTGCTGAAAGCGAATTTGAGATGAAGCCTGATGGAGAATCTGAAGTCATTGGATTATCAGAGCAGGGTATAAATAATAATGAGAAGATATTCAATTATATATCAAGGGAAAACACACCAGCTGTTATGACGGGAAATTATGATAGTATTCTTGGAATGATATATTATGTTCAGGATATAGTGCTGGTAGTATCAGAAAGCGTATTGACATTTTTCATACCATAAATAGATATGTAAGAAAATGGCCGGAAAAAAAAATAATTTCAAGGTAAACAGGAAAAGAATTTATTTCCTGTTTATTTTATTTTTAATAGCATTTTCACTGATCTCGTACAGGCTGGTCTCTATTCAATATCTGGATGCATCAAAATATCAGGCTTATGCCCGGTTTCAACATATGGGTGAATTCAAGCTGTATTCAAAAAGAGGAAAAATACTTGACAGAAATGAAAATGAACTTGCTATTAGCCTGATAGAAAAGACAGTATATGCAAATCCGATGGAAATAGATCAGCCTGGATATATTTCAGAATTGATCTCAGGCATACTCGGGATCGACAGGGATGCCCTTGAAGAGAAATTATCGGATAAAACACTGGGATTTGTATATGTTAAAAGGAAGATAGGCTCTGAAGAAGCAAATAAAATAACCGGACTGAATATAGAAGGAGTATATGTGCAGGATGAAAGCAAGAGATACTATCCCCAGGAGGAACTTGCAGCTGCGATCATTGGATTTACAGGAACAGATGGTAATGGGCTCTATGGAATAGAAATAGAGTATGAAAGCATACTGCGGGGAGTCGATGGAAGAGCTGAGGCAGAAAAAGATGTCTTTGGCAGTATCATTCCCGGTAATATAAAGATATATCTGGAACCAGTCGATGGAAAAGATATAATCCTGACACTTGACTTACAGATACAATATATAGCTGAAAAAAGCCTTTTGAAAGTAGTTGAAGAATACAGCGCCACTGGAGCAGTAGCAATAGTAATGGATCCCAGGAATGGAGAGATACTGGCCATGGCATCCTATCCCGGTTTTAACCCCAATAGTTATCAGGATTATGATGAGGAGTCATATAAGCCTGCAGGGACATCCTTCACATATGAGCCCGGATCGACTTTCAAGGTCATAAATATTGCTTCCGCGCTTGAAAACAATACTGTAGGAGAAGAGCAGATCTTTAATCTTCCACCTTCTATTCAGGTAAGCGACAGGGTCATAAAAGAGATATTCCGGACCGGGGATATCCAGTATTCGACAAAGGAAATAATCCAGCATTCAAGTAATATAGGCGCAGTTATTATAGCTTTGAGCATGGGGGACAGGCTTTGCTGGGAAGGGATCAAAAGATTTGGCTTTGGTGAAAGGACCGGTATAGAGCTGCCGGGTGAGGAAAATGGCATAGTGCATGATTACAGGACCTGGCCGGCGTCAACGATCGGGGCCATTGCAATAGGCCAGAGCATTTCAGTCACACCGCTCCAGCTTCTCAGGGCCGTATGCGCGATAGCAAATGGCGGATACCTTGTCGATCCGACTATAATAAAGGAGATAAAGCTTGGCGGGGAGTATGATACGGGATCCGGCGATAGCGGGGGCGACCGCATTATAAGTGAAGAGACGGCCCGGGCGGTAAAGGATATGATGCTTGCAGTAGTGGAGAATGGAACAGGTAAAAATGCACAGATAGAAGATGTCGGCGTATGTGGAAAAACAGGGACCGCAGAAAAGGCAAACCAGAATGGCATAGGATACAGCGAGGGCAGGAGCATTACCTCTTTTGTAGGGTTTGCTCCCTATGAAGATCCTGAAATAGCGGTAATAATCGTAGTCGATGAACCGCAGGGGCCCGAAAGAACGGTATGGGGCGGGACAGTAGCAGCTCCGGTTTTTAAGAAGATAATGGAATATTCACTGGAACGTATTAAAATATTAAAATGACTTCAAATGCCATAATAATGTATAATTTAATATAGATTAAGCAAGTACCGGTATCAATGGAAGGTTATTGATGAGATTAAGAGATATTCTTGAAGGAGTGGCCTGCAAAAAGGTTTATGGTGATGCAGATATCCGTATAAAGGATATTTCCATAAACTCAAATAATATTAAAAAAGAGGGGCTTTTTGCAGCTGTAAAAGGATTCAGGGCTGATGGGCATGATTTTGTAGATGAAGCGGTAAGAAATGGAGCAATAGCAGTAATAACCAATAAAAAAATCAATACCGGTCCGGAAGTGGCGCAGATCGTCGTAGAAGAAACAAGGGATGTACTCCCCATTATAAGTAAAAATTTTTTTGGGGATCCTTCAAAATCCCTGAAAATAATCGGGGTAACGGGTACCAATGGAAAGACTACGACATGCTATATTATAGACTCTATATTAAAAAGCGCCGGTCTGAGGACCTCGATGATCACGACTTATAGGTCCTATATTGATAGAAAGGAAGTCAGGTTTGACAGGACCACTCCTGAATCGATCGATCTTCAGAGGTTTTTTGCTGAAAGTGTTAAAAGCGGGGTGCAGTTTGTCAGCATGGAAGTGTCTTCTCACTCTGTGGATCTTCACCGTGTCGATTATATTGATTTTGACTATCTTATTTTCACAAACCTTACTCAGGATCATTTAGATTATCATGGGACCATTGAGAATTATTTTGAGGTAAAATCGAGGCTCTTCAATACCGGGAACCGGGAACTTTTTGGCAGTGGAAGGGCAATAATGAATATTGATGACAGCTTTGGCAGGAAACTGTTTGATATGACCGGAATGGAAAAGACCTCCTATTCCATTAATGATCCCGGAGCCGATATAAAAGCATCGGATATAATAAGTTCTATTTCTGGTTTAAAAATGATGATAAAAGGAAATAAAAATAGAAATATTGGGATCGAGACATCGCTTTGCGGCAAATTTAATATATACAATATACTTGCCGCTTCCAGTGCATGCTTTGAAGCGGATATCGATATGCGCAGCATAAAAGCCGGAATCGGAAGAATGAAGGGCTTTGGGGGAAGATTTGAAAAAATAGAAAATATCTCTGGCCCTACAGTGATAGTCGACTATGCGCATACTCCGGACGGTCTTGAAAATGTACTGAATACTGCCAGGGATGTGCTGGTCGGTTCAGGAAAGCTTATATCAGTATTTGGATGCGGTGGAGACAGGGATAGAAATAAAAGGAAGATAATGGGAAATATATCGGCAGGGCTCGCTGATTTTACAATAATAACATCTGACAATCCCCGTTCGGAAGAGCCTGATAGCATAATATCTATGATAGAAGAAGGATTTAAGGGAAAAGGGCCGGATAAATACTGCAGGATAACAGACAGAAAAGAGGCAATACTCATGGCAATAGATATTGCACGGCCCTGCGATCTGGTGCTGATAGCAGGCAAGGGACATGAAGATTATCAGGAATTTGAAAACGGCAGGAGGATCGCTTTTTGCGACCTGGATATAGTAAAACAGTTTATAAAAAGAAAAGATAAAAAGTAGTAAATTGTCAAAGAACTAAGAAATTAAGACCATTAATGAAAATAAAAGAAAAGATAGAATTTGAAAAAGCAGCCATGTGGACCGGTTCTTCGATAATATCAGGAAAGCCCGGGGCCTGGATTGAAAATATATCCACCGACACAAGGACAATAAAGGCTGGAGATTTTTTTATTCCTGTAAAAGGGGAGAATTTTGACGGCCATGATTTTATTGAAGATGCAATCAGTGCGGGAGCCGGAGGATTTATCTATGAGAGATCTGCAAAGGGAAAATTAAATAGTGTATTAAGCGGTCCCGGCGCAGCAGGGCTCTTGATCCTTGAAACGGAACAAAGTATGGATTTTTTGACCGGACTTGCTGCTAATTACCTGGTGCAGTTCAAAGCAATTACTATTGGGATCACGGGAAGTGTCGGGAAAACTACCACAAAAAACCTTATTGCCGGTATTTTATCGATAAAATCAAATACTGTATCTACTCCCGGAAACTTTAATACTGAAATAGGCGTATCCAAAACTATTTTTAATATCGGTGCAGATACGGATTATTTTATAGTCGAACTCGGGATGAGGGGTAGAAACCAGATAGGTCCGCTCGCAGAAATAAGCAATGTCCTGATAGGGGCCATTACTTTGATCGGTGATTCCCATATGGAGTTTTTTAAGGGCCCTGAAGATATAGCCGGGGCAAAGGCGGAAATAGCCGGTCCTGTAAAGAAAAATGGCGGAAAACTTTTTTTAAATGCCGATGATAAGATGGCAGCATTTATCAGGAGTATCTCTGAAGCAGATATTATAGAATTTGGAGAGGGCAAGGGGATCGATTATAATTTTGTAAGGACCGGAACTGATAAATATGGGAGATCCAGCTTTGATCTTCTTAAGAAAGATAAAATGATAGGCTCCATAAAGCTCGGCCTCCCGGGGCGGCATAACCTTTATAATGGATGCCTCGCTGCTGCCATATGCCATTATCTTGGTGTAGATATTGCTATGATCAAACAGGGTATTAAGAATGCAAAAATGGAAGGGCACAGGATGGAGCTTCTTGAATGCTCCGGAATAACTATACTTGATGATTGCTATAATGCAAGCCCCCTTTCTGTCAGATGCGCCATAGATACCCTTTTGCTGATATCTAAGAAAAGTGGCGGGAGGACCGTTGCAATACTGGGAGATATGCTGGAGCTTGGAAGTTCGGCGCGAGGTCTTCACTTCGGGATCGGTAATTATTGTGCAAAAAAAGATATTGATGTTTTAATAGCATCAGGCAAACTGGCAAAAAACATATATAGAGGTTTCAAAGACGAGATCAATAAGGCAGAAGGAAGGTCATGCTTTTATTTCAATGATAAATATGAATTAGAGAAGGGCCTTAAGGATATAATAGAACCGGGAGATATGGTTCTGATCAAGGGGTCCAGAGCCAATAAAATGGAAGATATTATTTCATATTTTAAGCAGTAAAGCCGGGAATGGATGTATTGTTTGATATAATGAGCAAGCAGTTAAAAATTAGAAAACAATAAAGGAGTATTTTTAATGAACTGGATCTTCTTATCGATAACCATAGGCGGATTTTTGGCCCTTGTCCTCACTCCTTTATTTGTGAGATTTCAAAAGAGAAGGGCCATAGGAGAAAAAATAAGGGTAGATGGACCGAGGAGCCATTCTACTAAAGCCGGTACTCCTACGATGGGAGGCATAGTATTCGTATTTGCTTCAACAGCAGCTTTTATAATAGTCAGCCTCATTAAGTATTACCGCTACCAGGACTACAGCATGGAGGGGATCTTTATAACTTCGATCTTATTACTCTGCAGCGCAGTCGGTTTTATTGATGATTATATGGCTCTTAAAAAGCAGCGCTCGTTTGGTCTCAGGGGGTGGGTAAAAATATTTTTGCTCATACTGATATGCATATATTTTGTTTTATTTGCAAAGTTTATCCTGAATCTGGGGACCTATATAAGTATGCCTTTTACAGGAGCCAGGATCGAACTGGGGAACTGGTACTATATCATAGTGGTAATTATCATAATATCGACCACCAATGCTGTGAACCTTACTGATGGTCTGGATGGGCTGGCAGCAGGTTCCGCTTCTATAGTTCTGGCAATCTTCTGTTTTATTGCATTTCTTGAATGGACGATCCTTGATCTTTCTTATGGAATTGATATTGCAGTAATAGGAGGAAGCACCCTTGCAGCCTGTGTCGGGTTTTTATGGTGGAATACAGCACCGGCAGAAATATTTATGGGAGATACGGGCTCTTTTGGACTGGGGGGACTTATAGCGGCAATAGCGATCGTCCTTAAGCAGGAGATCCTTCTTATAGTGATCGGAGGCCTGTTTGTGATAGAGACGCTTTCTGTAATAATACAGGTATTATGGTTCAAAACCTTTAAAAAAAGAGTATTTAAGATGGCTCCCATACACCACCATTTTGAACTTATGGGCTGGCCCGAGATCAGGGTCATTATAAGATTCTGGCTCGTATGCGGCATATTTTCAGCACTGGGCTTCTTTATATACTATTTAAAGTTTATAGATTAACATCTTTTAAAAAAATTCTTATGAAAGATATAAATATTATTTTTAATCAAAAAAAAATAATAGTGATGGGCCTGGGCATTACAGGCATCCCTGTTACAAAAATGCTTATGGAGCTGGGAAATCATATAGTTGCCTTTGATAATGATACAGGGCTTAACAGGGATGAAATATATTCCAGGATCGGAAAAACTGGAAAGGGAAATCTGGAGATGATCCTGGCCGGTGAGGAAAACATAGATATCTCCCTCCTCGAAGGGGCAGGACTTATTATAGCAAGTCCCGGCATACCTTCAGAAAATAGCATGCTCAGAGCTGCAGCGGACAGAGGAATACCGGTCTGGGATGAGCTTGAATTATCCTGGCGGCTCCTGAGTGATAAGCAGCGGTCCAATACAATAGCTATTACTGGTACAAATGGAAAGACAACTGTAGTAAATCTCACAGGCGCCATATTGCGGGATGCAGGCATGAAGGTAGAGGTATGCGGAAATGTGGGCCGCCCTTTATTAAATACAATAAAGATAGATAAAAAAAAGGCGGTTGACGATGATATTATACGGGTAATAGAGACAAGCAGTTTTCAATTGGAAAGGACATATACATTTAAACCCCGCGCAGGCATACTTTTGAATATAACCAGCGATCATATGGACAGGCATAGATGCATAGAGGATTATGCGGATATAAAATTAAAGCTGTTTTCGAATCAGGATATAAGTGATTATGCCATTGTAAATATGGATGACAGTTTAACTGCTGAAAAAATCACCAGTATAAAAAGCAGGGAAAACGGACCGTCTCTAATAAAATATAGCATAGAAAAGAAGAAAGGCTCCCATATGTGGTCAGGGGGCAGTAATATATATTATGATTTTCTTTCCTATAAAGGGAAAATAAATATTAAAGATGCTTTGCTTGCGGGGATGCATAATACTTCAAATGCCATGGCTGCTTCTGCGGCATCACTAGTCTATGGAGCAAGTCCTGAAAATACCGGGACCTCTATTAAGGATTTTAAACCGCTCAGCCACAGGATGGAATATATCGGAGAAATAGCCGGCATCAGGTGCATCAATGATTCAAAATCTACAAATCCTGATTCTACTATTGCTGCATTAAAGGATTTTACCAGAGAGGTGACTCTGATAATGGGCGGCAAGGATAAAAATATGGATTTCCTGCCTCTGCTCGCTTTTCTGGATTCTGCTGTCAATTATATTATACTTATCGGACAATCTGCTCCATATATGGAGGATCTTTTTAAAAGCAAAGGGGATATACGCAGCATTTTTAGATGTGATAGCCTGGAAGAAGCCGTCCGGCTTGGTTTTAAAATAACTGCCCGGGGCGATGTATTATTATTGTCACCGGGGTGCGCAAGCATGGATATGTTCAGGGATTATAGGGACAGAGGCGATAGATTTAAAAGAGCTGTAATGTCCTTTAAGGAATAGAAGTGGAAAAACAGATAAAAAGACACAGGGTCTTCAGTATTGGCCTGGAATATTATTTCCTTTTTATTATTACGCTGATACTTTCAATAATCGGGATGGTGATGATAGCAAGCGTCTCAATATCTGTAGGGGAAAGGATCTTTAATGATCCTTACTGGTTCATAAGAAGGCAGGTGATATGGTGGTTCATATCATTTATTTTTCTTCTGATAGTTTCAAGAATAGACTATAAGAAATACCGCCGGTTTTCAATCTATATAATGCTTATCGTAATAGGGCTGCTTGCTCTTGTTTTGATACCAGGCTTCAGTATTGAGTCCGGCGGTTCAAGAAGATGGCTGGATCTGTGGTTCTTCAATCCACAGCCTTCTGAATTTGCAAAACTTGCTCTAATAATATTCTTTTCTGATTATATAAATAGGGAGTATATAAAGGATGAGAGGATAAAAAGGATACTATGGCCCCCATTTTTTATACTTTGTCTTGTAACGATCCTTATTTTTCTGGAACCTGACCTGAGCACAGTGATAGTAATATGGCTCATAATCTTTATGATATTATATATAAGCAGCGTCAGGTTAAAACACATACTGGGATTGGGATTTATTGGTGCGGCTGTTACCATCGGATATTTATTTCTTGAGGATTATAGAAGAGAGAGGCTGCTTGCTTTTTTTAATGGCACTGCAGAAAGCGGAGGGGCAAACTTTCAAATAGACCAATCGCTTATAGCATTGGGATCCGGTAATATCCTTGGCCTCGGACTTGGAAATAGCGTTCAGAAATACGCATATCTCCCGGAGGCCCAGACCGATTTTATCTTCGCGATAATCGGAGAAGAGCTGGGCCTTATCGGAACGATGCTGATAGTGGTCCTGTTCTTTTTATTTGCTTTCTTTGGCACAAGAGTGTGCCTGAGGACTGCTGACAATTATGGCCGGGCTCTTGCTGCCGGCTGTACCGGGATGGTAGTGATCCCTGCTATAATCAATATTTCAGTGGTCACAAAACTACTTCCGGTGACCGGGATGACTCTCCCATTTATAAGTTTTGGAGGTTCATCGCTTCTCCTCAATATGATAAGCGTGGGAATACTTCTAAATATATCGAGGCAAAACCTGCTGATAAGAAGGATAAAAAAAGATATTAATAGTAAGATAAAAAGT
>CBDUUS010000006.1:0-17697 GCA_965370465.1 uncultured bacterium
CTCATTTTACTTTTTAACCCTTGCTATCCTGTCTAAATAATTTTGAAGTATCAATGTTGCAGAAAATTTATCTATTTGCTCTTTAATTACTTTTTTATCTACTGAGTTTTTTAATGGGACCTTGCTTGTAAATCTTTCGTCCTGATATATTATTTCAATCCCTTTATTCATAATGTTCCTATTAACAAAGCCTATGACCTTTTCCCCCTGCTTTCCTATTTCTCCTCTTAAAGTATAGGGCATTCCCACCACAATTTTTTCAATATCATTATTTTCCAATATTTTTTCCAGATTCTGATCAAAATACCGGTCATTATTTAATACAGAATGTGGTACCGGGAACATTCTTTCTCTATCTGTTATTGCTATCCCTATCCTTTTATCACCTATGTCCATGCCCATTATTTTCATTACTATTTTTTCACGAGCTCCTCTGCTCTTCTAATAGCAAAATCAATAGCTCTGGCCAGCGATCCTTTATCGGATCCTCCGAGCTGTGCAAAATCCGGTCTTCCGCCACCCCCGCCTTTGACGATGCTGCCCACCTCTTTTGCAAGTTTTCCGCAATTTATTCCGGCTTCTGTCATATCTTTTGTGCATGTAAGTATTAATATGGGTTTTCCTGCAGAAATATTTCCAAGGACCACAAATGTCCTTTTATTCTTAAAATCATCTTTGAGCCGGTCCGCAATTATTCCCATATCATTTACAGGTACCCCGGATGATATGCCAGAGCCTGAAAGGTCGCAGTTTATGATATTATAGTTGCTGCCGCCGGAGCTCTTTTTAAAGTTATTTAATATTTCACCTGTAATCATCTTTATCCGCAACTTACTGAATTCTTCTACTATTTTCTGATTGTCAGTTTTTAACTTTATTATCTCCTCCGCCAAATTTTTTTCTTCTACTTCAAGTCCTTTTGAAATACTGCCCAGTATTTCTTCTTTCTTTTTTATTAACTCATATGCATGCATGCCCGTTGCTGCTTCGATCCTCCTGAGATTTGCCCCTATGCTGCTATCTGAGATTATTTTAAAGATGCCTATTTCTCCGGTCCTCCTGACATGGGTCCCGCCGCATAATTCCCGGTTATAGTCGTCTATTTCAACCACTCTCACAAATTTTCCATATTTTTCGTCAAATAGGGCGACTGTGCCAAGCTCCCGCGCATATTCCATAGTAGTCTCAAAACACTTTACCGGATCATCTCTCTGGATCTTTTCATTTATCATTTTTTCAATTTTTAAAAGCTGCTTCTTCTTTGGGGCATCGTATATTGAATAGTCAAATCTCAATCTATTATCCGCCACATATGAACCGGATTGCTTTACCTCTTCGCCAAATACATTCCTGAGGGCCCAGTGAAGAAGATGGGTCGATGTATGGTTTCTCTCAATGTCTCCTCTTTTTTTACTGTCGATCTCTATCTCGACTTCTTCACCATATCTGATCTTCCCCTCTTTTATGAAGCCTTTATGTATATAGACACCCTCCAGCGGGATCTGTGTGTTATTTACTATAAATATTCCTCCGGCTGATCTTATAATGCCATTATCACCTATTTGACCGCCCTTTTCACCATAGAAAACTGTAGAGTCCAGTATTATTTCTCCCTTTTCTCCGGCGCTGAGTTCTTTTGTCTCAATACCATTACCATCGGCTGATGTTTTTATAATACCTTCTATAGTTGTTTTTAAAACTTCCTTTTTATAGCCGAGAAAATCAGTTTTTGTTTTTGTGCTTATTTGCTTATAAAGAAAAAGCTTTTTATCTACTTCTTTGTCAAATGATGTATTTATTCTGGACTTTTCTGCATGCTCCTTAAAATATTTATCAAATACTTTAGAATCAAGCTTAATACTGCGTTCCTCCAGGATCTCTGAAGTCAATTCTACCGGAAAACCATAAGTCTCATAAAGCATAAAAGCATCTTTTGGATCAAACTGCTTTCCTTTTTCCTTGATAGCCTTATCAATCATTTCATTTAATATTATAGTGCCCTCTTTTAAGGTCCTGATAAATCTTTTTTCCTCATCAAGCACAATACGGCAGGCAATTTCATCTTTTTCAGATAATTCCGGATAATACTGTGAATAATTGTCAATTACGGTCCTGCCGATCTTGTTTAAGAAATAGTCCTCGATTCCAAGCTTCTTGCCGAATCTGATAGCTCTTCTGATTATCCTTCTGATTATATAACCTCTTCCCTCGTTTGAAGGTACGACGCCATCTGCAAGCAAAAAGTATATGGCCCTTGTATGGTCAGCAAGCACCCTTAGAGCTTTGTTTATTTCCCCGTCATGATCCTTATCTCCGGCATTTGTCAATTTTTTCCCTGATATTTCGTATATCCTGTCAAGTATTGGAGTAAAAAGACTTGTTTTGAATATAGAAGAGTGGCCCTCCAGGACCGCTATTATCCTTTCAAGGCCCATGCCTGTATCAATATTTTTTTTCGGCAGTTCTGTATATTCATTTCCATCAAAATTATATTGAGTGAATACCAGGTTCCATATCTCAAGGAATCTGCCGCATTCACAGCTGGGACCGCATTCTTTTCGTCCACATCCCGCATCCGGGCCAAAATCATAATATATCTCTGTGCAGGGTCCGCATGGACCGGTATTGCCGGCAGGACCCCAGAAATTCTCATTTTTATCAAATCTATATATTCTGTCTTTTTCTATTCCGCTATCGATCCAGTAGCGGATAGATTCTTCATCAGCCGGTATGTTCCCACCGCCTTCAAATACAGCAGCTGCAAGCCTGTCTTTTGGCAGTTTTAGAACATTTACTATAAAATCAATGGCAAATTCAATCGATTCTTTTTTAAAATAATCGCCAAATGAAAAATTTCCAAGCATTTCAAAAAAAGTAAGGTGCCTGTCGGTATATCCGACATTATCAATATCGCTTGTCCTGAAACATTTTTGAACAGTAGTTATACGGGTCCCGGGAGGTGTCTCTGTGTCGAGATAATACGGCTTGAACTGCTGCATCCCTGCAGTTGTCAATAGAACACTCGCATCATTTTGGGGGATCAGGCTGGAAGAAGGCATTATAAGATGCCCGTTCTTTTTGAAATACTCCAAAAATATCTTTCTTATTTCCATCTATTTAAATACCTGCCTGCTTTTAAATACTAAAACGGATACCCCGTTTAGTCGTGGCCATAGCAAGTTTTTGTGCCCTGCTTCAGCAGGTGGATGCTCTCCTGTCTGCTTATATAAGTCCCTAAAACCAGGTCAGGGCATTTATGCGACAGACAGAGCACGAGCTTCCAATGTACTTATGTTGGCACAAAAAATTACTTGGATAACGATATAAATAGGGTACCCGGCTCGATATTAGCATAATTAAATTCTTTATTCAATAAAGCCAAAATCGCTGATATTAAAGGGTTTCCTATTCTTCTTCCGGCTCTATTATCTTTATTGATACTTCATCAAGCTGTTTTTTGCTTACCCTGGACGGAGAACCTGTAAGAAGCCCTGCAGCCGACTGTGTTTTTGGAAAAGCGATTACTTCCCTTATGGTATCGAGCCCGCCAAGGATCATTACGAGCCTATCCATCCCAAGAGCGATCCCGCCATGAGGGGGCGCTCCAAAAGAAAGGGCCTCAACTAAAAAACCAAAGTTCTCTTCTATCTTTTTTTTATTTATTTTAAGGAGTTCGAATATCTTATTCTGGAGGCCGGCATCATTTATCCTGATAGAGCCCCCTCCGATCTCCTGGCCATTAAGTACAATATCGTATGCCATGGATTTTGCTTCCATTGGCTTTGATCCTAATATTTTTTTCCCTTCTTCGTCCGGGCTTGTAAATGGATGGTGTACAGATGTGAGCCTTTTTTCATTTTCATCCCAGTCAAAAAGTGGAAAGTCATATATCCATACAAATTTAAAAACATCTTCTTTGGCCAGATCCAGTTTTTTCCCGAGATGGACCCTGAGATCCCCAAGCACTTCACAGGATGTTTTGAATTTATCTGCTACTATAAGGACAAGATTATTCTTTTCAAGGCTCAAAATCTCCATCAGGGCCCTGGTCTCATCATCTGAAAGAAACTTTGCGATAGGAGACTGAAAACTCATATCTTCATTTATTCTTATCCATGCAAGTCCGCCGGCTCCGCTTGATTTTGCAAGATCGACCAGATCGTCAAGCTCTTTTCTGCTCAGGCCCGAAGAGTCAGGCACTACTATACATTTTATAAAACCGCCGGAATCTATTACCTTCTTAAATATTTTTAGTCCGCTATTTGAAAAAATACCTGATATATCGCTGATCTTTAGTCCATATCTGAGGTCAGGCTTGTCAGACCCATACTTTTCCATACTTTCCTGCCATGTCATCTTCTGGAATGGAAGTTCTAATTTTTCCTGGAATATTTCACTAAAAATATCTTCAAATAAGCCTTCAATTAAATTCATAATATCTTCTACTTCGACAAAAGTCATCTCAAGGTCTATCTGAGTAAACTCCGGCTGCCTGTCTGCTCTTAGATCTTCATCCCTGAAGCATCTTGCGATCTGATATATCCTATCAAATCCGGAAAACATCAAAGTCTGTTTAAACAGCTGCGGAGATTGAGGAAGGGCATAAAATTTTCCAGGATGGATACGCGAAGGGACAAGGAAATCTCTGGCGCCTTCAGGGGTGCTCTTTGCAAGTATCGGCGTTTCTACCTCTATAAATCCCTTTGAATTAAAATATTCTCTTGTTGCCGCTGATATCTTATGCCTCAGTCTTAGATTTCTCTGCATTTTATCTGTCCGCAGATCTATATATCTATATTTCAATCTGGTATTCTCATCTACCCTGTCCCTGTGTTCAAGCATAAAAGGAGGTGTTTTTGATTTTGAAAATATTTTAAGGCTCGATACCAATATTTCTATTTCTCCGGTCGGTATGGCCGGGTTGACGGCATCTTTATCTCTCTCCCTTACCTTTCCTCTTGCCTGTATCACATATTCATTTCTTATATTTTTTCCTTCTTCATAAGCTTCCTGATAAGAATTAGGATCAAGGACAAGCTGAACAATACCTGAAAAGTCCCTGAGGTCCATAAATATAAGTCTGCCATGATCTCTTCTCTTATTTACCCAGCCGCAGATGCTGATTTCTTTTCCAATAAAATCCCTGCCTGTTTCTGCACATAGGTTTGAACGCATTCCAGTACTAAATTTCGAATTAGCCATTTTTAACTGCTCCCATTATCTCGGATATTTTTTCTAATATTTTTTCTTTATTAATATTATATTGCTTAAAACTCTTAAGGTCCTTGATGGTTATTGTATTATTTTTGATTTCATCATCTCCAATTATTACAGCAATATTAAAATCTTTCTTCCCTGCTCTTTTTATCCCGGAACCAATACTGCCTCCAGAATAATCTATATCGCATATTATGCCGCCGTCCCTTAAATCTTTAAGGATATTTAGAGTATATGATGAACCGGTATCTGCTATTGAGATAATATATACTTTTGCTTTATCTTCTCCGGCAATATACTTGATCCCGAGATCCTTCATCAGCATTATTGTACGGTCAAGCCCTATGGCAAATCCTATTGCGGGCTTATCCGGTCCATTAAACTCCATCAGGAGCCTGTCATATCGTCCTCCGCCGCCCAGCGCATTCTGTGCGCTCTCAAGATCATTGGAGACCATTTCAAATATTGTCCCCGTATAATAATCAAAACCCCTTACCATATCATCGGCTATTCTGTAATCCAGCGACAGGCCGGATAGCGCTTCTTTGACCTTCCTGAAATGATCGCTGCAGCTATCGCATAAAAACCCGGTTATCTTAGGGCCCCTCGATGCAATGTCTCTGCACCCCGGTACCTTGCAATCAAATATTCTTAGAGGATTCTTTTCATACCTATTTTTGCAATCGCCGCAAAGACCTGCTATATCAGGCTGTATAAAATCCTTGAATCTTATAATAAAATCTTTCCTGCATCTGCTGCATCCAATGCTGTTTATGAGAAGTTTAAGGTTTTTGAACCCGAGCCGTTCAAATATTTTATTTAGCATCCAGATTATCTCAGCATCCAGCATAGGATCATCACTTCCAAGCGCTTCAACTCCGATCTGCCAGAACTCTCGCATTCTTCCCTTTTGAGGTCTTTCATAACGGAACATATTCCCGATATAAAAAAGTTTTAGTGGGAGACCTCCGGACGAAAGCATCTTTTTCTCAACTACTGACCTTACAATTGAAGCGGTCCCTTCCGGCCTGAGAGTCAGGGATCTGCCCTTTCTGTCAGGAAAAGTATACATTTCTTTCTGTACAATATCTGTAGATTCTCCAATGCTTCTGGAAAAAACACATGTATGTTCAAATACAGGCGTTATTATCTCTTCAAAATTAAAGATCTCGAAAAGTTCCCTTACGCTATTTATTACAAAGTTGCGGTACTTGATATCATCACCATAAATATCTGCTGTGCCGCGGGGGGAATTTATTGCCAAATCTATCACCTTCCTGTTTAAAATATTTATGAAAAGATAAAACTATTATCAAGATAATAGTTATTCTTTATCTCATATTCCAGTTCTGTAGCGGGACCGTGCCCTGGATATATAAGATAGTTTTTGTCCATATTTTTAATTTTTGATAAAGAATCCTTTATCTGGCCGGCATCACCGCCTATTAGATCAGTTCTACCGATCGACCCTTTAAAGAGGAGGTCCCCCGTAAAAAGACAGTCTTCTATCCTGATCGTAATACTTCCGGGAGAATGTCCCGGTGTCTTTATTATGTCTATGCCGTTTTTATTAAAATACTCCAGATCTTTTGTATCTATCAGATCATAAGTTTTTAATGATAGATTATTTTCCCCAAAAAATGAAGAGCCGTTTTTATCAGGATCGGACAGGATCTCTTCATCTGCGCTGTCTATATAAAATGGGATCTTATATTTTTCTATCAGTCCCTGCACCGCCCCTATATGATCAAAATGACCGTGAGTGTTTATTATAAAATCCGGATCAAGATCATTTGATTCTATAAATCGTATAATAGCCTGAAGCTCTGCTCCGGGATCGATTATGATATTCATCTTTTTAAACTCTATAATATAGCAATTTACTGCCAGCTGTCCCAGCGTGAGTGTATTTATTTTCATTTTACTTACTTTCCTGGAAGTATCCTGTAAACATCATAAACAGAATCGATCTTCTTGATATTGTTTATTAAATCTTTCAGGATATATTTATTATTTATTTCTATTAAAAACCGGAATTTTGCATGTCCTGACTTATCTATTTTCAAAGAATTCGCCCTGAGAATATTGAGGTCGTATTCACTTATGGTATTGGTTACATCCCTTAATAATTTTATTCTGTCAAGAGCCTCTATCTGTATCTCTGCACTGAATTTATCGGGCGCCTTGCTGTCCCAGCTTACTTCTATAAACCTTTCATTCTCCTTGCTCATCAGTGTATTTACATTGGTGCAGTCTTCTCTGTGTATAGATATTCCTTTTCCCCTGGTAATATAGCCTACGATTTTATCACCAGGCACAGGATTACAGCATTTTGCCATAGTGACAAGGACTTCCTTCATACCTTTTACATTTATTCCGCTACCGGTCTTTCTGGTCCTTTCCCTGCTTTTAATATCTTCTATTTTTAGTTCTTTTTTTTCTTCTGTCTGTGATAGCTTCTTCGCTATTCTGGTAAATATCTGATGCACGGATACCTTGTGAGAACCGATGCTCCTGAATAGCGTATCTGCCCGGTCAAAATTCATATCTCTGGATATTTCCTCAAAAACTTCGTTTTTGACTGTTTTAAAAGACATGCTATTCTTCCTGAGCACCTTCAGCATTATCTCGCGGCCCGTAGTATAGGTCTCCTGTCTCTGTTCTTTGGAAAACCACTGCCTTATCTTGTTTTTGGCCCTTGAAGTCTTTACGATATTGAGCCAGTCCCGCGATGGTCCCTTCGGGCTCTTTGATACAATTATTTCGACAATATCTCCATTTTCAAGCATACTCTCAATAGGGACCATGGCTCCATTTATCTTTGCTCCAATAGTATTATGCCCGATATCAGTATGTATGACATATGCAAAATCTATAGGTATGGCATCTCTTGGCAGATTTATGACCCTGCCTTTTGGAGTAAATACAAAGACCTCTTCTTCAAATAGGTCCAGCTTCAGGGATTCCATATATTCATGAGGATCCCTCAGCTCCTTTTGCCAGTCGAGCAATTGTCTTATCCATGCGACTCTTTTATCGAATTCGCTTAATTTTAATCCGCTTTCCTTATATTTATAATGTGCAGCTATTCCATATTCAGCGATTTTGTGCATCTCATAGGTCCTTATCTGCACTTCGAGAGGTTTTCCTTTCAAACCTATTACGGTAGTGTGAAGAGACTGGTACATATTAAACTTTGGATTTGCAATAAGATCCTTAAATCTTCCCGGAACAGGCTTCCACAGGGAATGAATGACTCCAAGAACTCCATAACAGCTCTTTACATCATCTACTATTATCCTTATGGCAAGCACATCATAGATATCTTCAAATTCCCTGTTTTGTTTGGTTATCTTATTATAGATGCTGTAATAAGATTTTACCCTTCCGCTTATATCGGCAGAAATATTTAAATCCTCAAGTTTTTTATTTACAAGATCTATGACCTCATCAATAAGCAATTTTCTTCCCTTGATCTTTTCATTGACCATCTCTTCTAATTTTATATATTCTTTTTCATGCAGGTATTTAAAGGAGAGGTCCTCCAGTTCTGATTTTATCTGATATATCCCGAGCCTGTGTGCAATCGGACCGTAGACTTCCAGTGTTTCATTTGATATTTTTTCTCTTTTATCTTTATCAAGCGGGGAGAGCGTCCTCATATTGTGAAGCCTATCAGCAAGCTTAACCAGTATTATCCTCACATCCTCCGACATAGCTATTATCATTTTTCTTATATTGCTGGCCTGCTGCTCCTCTTTTGTATTGAATACAAGTTTATCGAGCTTGGTAACGCCATTTATTATCCTGGCAATACTATTTCCAAATTCAGCTGTGACTTTTTCCAGATTATATTCCGTATCCTCTACGACATCATGAAGAATAGCCGCCGCAATAGATGTCTGGTCCAGTTCTATATCGGCAAGTATCATTGCCACCTGAAGCGGATGTATTATAAAAGGCTCCCCTGATTTTCTGATCTGATCCTTATGGTATTTTTTTGCAGTATCATAGGCTTTCTTAAGCAGCTCTTCATCAATACTTTTGTTATAAGTCTTTATTTTTCTGATAAGGTCGGCGAACATACTGTCTGTATCTACTTCCCTATCTATATTTTTAATCTTTTTTTCGATACTCATTTTTATCCTGTAAACGATAAAAGCATTATTTTTATAAATTAATTGATATTATAAAACATTTTTAGCTTTCTCTAAAACATGTCTTTGATCATGAGCTGGATAGAGCTGCTATTTTTCCATGTATTAAGCTGAAGATTATATAATATACTGACTATCTCTTTATTATGCAGGATTTTCTTTTTAGAATCGTCAATATTAAATATTAGCCCTTCAAATATCCTTCCGCTGTTTTTGAAGAGGATCCTGACATGCTTTCCGTTTTTTAATTGTCTTATCTCAATAATATTGCAATCTCTTGTTATAAATGCCGGACGCGGATTCCCTTTGCCATTGGGCCTTAGCAGGCAAAGATCTTTTAGAAATCTGATATCTATCTCCTTAAAGCCTATTTCAATATCATATTTGTGTTTTTTGACCAGTTCTTCGCTGGATATTTCCCTGTTCGCGATCTGGAGCATTTTCCTGCAGAACTCATCGAAATTTTTTGGCTCCATGGTAATGCCGCAGGCCTGATCATGTCCGCCGAATTTTATGAAGAGGTCCTTCACCTGTATAAGATTCTTATGAAGGGCGAACTGTGTTATGCTTCTGCCCGATCCTTTAAGGATATTATTCCTTTCCCTGAAAAGTATAGCCGGTAAATTGAACTTTTTCACAATGCCCGAGGCCGCAATACCCAGCACACCCTCATTCCAATCATTGGATTTTGCAATAAAGATCTTTTTTTGGGATATGATCTCATCAAAATCATATTTCAATAAAATCTCATCCAGAATTTTTTTCTGGATGCCCTGTCTCTCCCTGTTGAAAGAATCAAGCTTCTTTGCGAGATGAATATTATCTGTATCATCATCAGATAAGAGTTTGAAACTATCAATTGCGGTCCCTACCCTTCCGGCTGCATTTAATCTCGGTGCGATCATAAAGCCTATGTCATATTCTCTAATCTCCACAGAGTCTGGTGCCGCTATATCTATCAGAGCCTTAAGGCCCCTATTCGAAGTATTTTGTATTTTTTCCAGGCCCTTTTTTACAAGTATCCTGTTTTCATCAATAAGAGGCATCATGTCAGCTATTGTCGATATTGCTACAAGATCAAGAAGTGAATTTAAATATTTCTTATCATAGATATTTTTCTGCTTGCTGCTCAGGCTCCGCAGCACTGCGGTCAAGAATTTAAAAACGACTCCCCCACCGCTTAGATCTTTAAAGGGATATTCGGATCCGGGCATTTTTGGATTTACGATTATATATTTATTATTATCAGGGTAATCATTTAATGTAGGATTATGGTGATCGCATGCAATTACATCCGGTCCGTTCTGATTATTTCTTATATATTCCTGGGACTCTATATTATTGGTGCCGCAATCAACGCTTATGATCAGATCTATGCTGCTGGATACCTTTTTAATAAAATCTATTCCAAGATCATAGCCCTCATCAGTCCTGTCCGGTATGTAAATACCTGTTTCTATATTTAATGACTTAAGGAAATTATAAATAAGCACGGAACTTATTATACCGTCTGCATCATAATCCCCGAATACAATAATTCCCTGTTTTGATCCAATAGCTTCCTTCAGTCTTTCAACACCTTTATTCATGCCGGGCATCAGGAAAGGATCATACAGTGATTTTATTGAAGGCTGTAGAAAAGCTCTGGCCTTCTCTAAAGTGTCCAATCCCTTTGACTGGATCAACTTTGAGAATACATCGCTATATTTAGAAATAACCGGTTTGCAGGCTGTCTTTTTAGAAGTATTTCTGCATATCCAATTATATGGAATATCTGTCATTTCTATTTCTTATATTTTGAAAACTTATTGTTCCACGCTACCAGTATCGGGCTGGCAAAGAAAATAGAAGAATAGGTCCCTGATATGATCCCGATAGTCAGTGCAAGTGCAAAATCTTTTAATGCGGCTGTTCCGAGGATCAGGAGCAGGATTATAGGAAACAGGGTTGTAATAGAGGTATTTATAGATCTTGAAAGAGTCATATTGACAGAGTTATTGACCACGCCGGCATAACCAAATTTTCTTGCCTGTGGAGTATTTTCCCTTATCCTGTCAAATACTACTATGGTATCATTAAGCGAATAGCCTATTATTGTCAGGAGAGCAGCTATCGTAGATGTATTTATCTCGCGGTTCAATATTGCATATACCCCAAGGGTCACCAGCACATCATGCGCAAGAGTAATGATCGCAGTGGCTCCAAAACGGAACTCAAAACGTATCCATACATAAATAAGTATTCCAACAAGGCTGATCGCGATAGCGATAAGCGCATTCCGTATCAGGATGCTTCCGAAACCTGGATTTACTGTCCTGTCCTGTAAAAGCACAGGATTAATGCCTATATCTTTATCAAGGCCATCCAGTATTTTGCTTTTTTCATCAATACTGATAGGTTTCCCTACCTCTTCGGCTTTGATCCGTATTATATATTTATTTGAATCAGTCTGCTGTATAACTGAACTTCCATAACCTTCCCTTTCAAGCACTTCTCTTATTTCGCCGGATCCAATATCCTGTTCAAATTCTACTTCTATAAGGGTGCCGCCCAGAAAATCTATTCCAAAATTAAAACCTCCCTGTATAAAATATCCTGCAACACCGGCAAGAATCACTACAGCAGAGATAATAAACCATATTTTGCTTCTTCCAATAAAATTAAAATGGATTCTTTTCCGATTCAATATTATTGCTCCTCTTTCTTTCTAACACCTATAAATCCTGGTGATGCCAGTCCGGGAAGCCCGGCAGCTGTAAATAAAATTCCTCTGGTAAATAATAGGCTGATGGCCATGCTGATAACTACTCCAAGCGCCAGGGTAACGGCAAAACCTTTTATTGGGCCCGTACCGAAACGGTACAGTGCGGCTGCAGTTATAAGAGTTGTCACATTGGCATCAATAATAGTCCTGAGAGCATGCCTGAATCCATCCCCTATGGCAATACGGGTCGATTTACCCTTTCTTGCTTCTTCCCTTATCCTTGCGAAAATAATTACATTTGCATCCACAGCCATACCTATGGTCAAGATTATTCCTGCTATTCCCGGAAGAGTCAGGGCTGCCCCTATACCTGCCATTATTCCCCAGAATATTGCAATATATACCGCAATGCCAAGAGCTGATATAAGGCCCAGACCTCTGTAATATGCGATCATGAATATTATTATAAGCGCAAGTCCAATAATTCCGGCCAGCATCCCTTTGTCAAGAGCATCCTTTCCAAGCGTGGGTCCAACAGTGCTGCTTTCCTCTATTATAAGGTTTATAGGAAGCGCTCCAGTTTGAAGCACAAGTGAAATATCTTTAGCTTCCTCAAGACTATTGATACCTTCTATAACAGCATCCCCGCCTGTAATGACAACACCGAGCGAGGGTGCGGACTTGATCTCTTCATCCAGTACGATTGCAAGCTGTTCCCCAATATTATTTCTTGTGATCTCTTCAAATATGCCAGCTCCTTCATCCCTGAAGCTTAATGAGACAATTATTCTGCCATTTGAATCATAGCCTGCCCCGGACTTTGCAAGTTTATCCCCGGTAAGGAGCACGGGTCCCACAAGCGATGCTGCATTCGTCCTGGAATCGATTAAAAGTTCACCGAGGAGGCTGCCGCTATCAATATCAATAAGCAAGAGCTCGCCAGTGTCTTTATTATATTCAAATCTTCCTGTAACCATGCCAGTATCCAGTATATCTATTTCAGTCTCTGCATCACCGTAGTTTTCAGGATCAAAATCCTTATCCATAAGATATATCTCGCCGGTAGAAATATCTGTATGCAGCACACCGATCTTTATCGGCATAGCTGAATTTATATTTTTCACCAGGATGACTTCTTCAGCATTTTCATCATATACAATACTGCCTGTTTCCGGATCAAATTCCACAAATTCTGTATTTTGCCCCGTCCGCGATATTAATGTTCCCGAAAGTATCCTGAACTCTAGCTGCGCAGTCTTGCCTATAACGCTTATAGCATGGTCGGGATCCCCGACACCGGGCAGCTGTATTATTATATTATTGGAGATATCCCTCGTCACAAGAGGCTCAGATATGCCAAGCCTATCTATCCTGTCCATGATTATGAGCATGGCCTTATCAAGAGATTCCCCTGTGACCTCCGATTTTTCACTCTCTACCGGCTTCAGGATTATCTGTGTGCCGCCTTTTAGATCAAGACCCAGGTTTATAGGTTCAGTTATAATATAATAAACACTTACAGCTATTATTAATATGAATATTGCAAGTACTATTATATTTATCTTTTTATTGCGCATCCGTTTTTATTTCTAAATAGATTGCTTATCTGTTTATTATTTATATCGTATATTATTTTGCTACTTCTGATCTGAGACCTTTTTTGATACAGAGGCCTTGCTTACTTTGACATCTACTCCAGCAGCAATAGTTATCACTATAACATCATCCCTTATATCCTTTATTCTGCCGTGGAAACCGCCTGCAGTTACGACTTCATCGCCCCTTGTAAGACTTGACATAAGTTCCTGTGATTTCTTGGTCTTCATTCTCTGCGGTCTTATCAGTAGAAAATAAAAAGCTACTACAAGTATGCCCATCCATACCCATGTTCCGTATTTTGCAAATATTGCCGAAAAACCAGTAGCTTCCTCTGCCTGCTCAACACTGGCATCAGCAGTTTCTGCTCCTCCCCCTGTTGTCATAGGCAGACATCCCACTGCAAAAGAACACACGCCTATGAGCATAATGCTCAGAATCAAAATTGCTGACACCTTTTTTAAATTTTTCATCACCTTACAACTCCTTAAATTATTAAAATCAAATATTACCATTATTAACATTTTCTAAATTTTTGCAAATATTTTTTCATTTTTTACCAGTTTTATAATTTTCCAGAAACTTATCTTTAAATTCCATGAAATTATCTGCTTTTATTGCATTCCTTGCTCCTTCTATAATGTCGAAAATAAAATACAGATTATGGATAGTCAGCAATATGCTTGAGAGTATCTCTCTGCTCTTTATAAGATGTCTTATATATGCGCTCGAATAATTCCTGCATGTATAGCATCCGCAACTTTTTTCAATAGGTTCGAAGATATGGCCGTATTTTTGGTTCTTCAGATTTATTCTCCCATTTGATGTGAATGCACTGCCGTTTCTTGATATCCTTGTAGGCATCACGCAGTCGAACATATCGATTCCCTCGCTGATCGCCTCGAGTATCCCTACAGGATCGCCAAGCCCCATAAAATATAATGGCTTTCTACGGTCAACATATTCAAGGGTATGATTTAATATCTCCAGGGTGCGCTCCCTTTCTTCTCCAACGCTGAGCCCTCCAATCGCTATTCCGTCAAAATCCATCCCTGAAATCGCTTCTGCGCTGAATTTCCGTAAACCTTCTATAAATCCTCCCTGGATTATGCCGAATACTTTCATATCGTCCCTGATACTGCTTTTCTTTTTTTCTTCAAGGGAGATCTCGGCCCAATCTATGGTCCGCAGGGCTGCTTCTTTTGTGTAATTATAATCTTTATTATATGGGATGCATTCATCAAGGACCATAGCTATATCCGACCCTATTCTTGATTGCATCTGTATAACGCTGCCCGGAGTAAAAAGATGTTTTGACCCATCAAATATCGACCTGAATTCTACTCCTTCTTCTTTGATCTTCCTTATATCGCCGAGACTGAATACCTGGAAACCACCGCTATCAGTAAGGATGCTTCTATTCCAGTTCATGAAAGTATGCAATCCTCCTGCTTTTTCTATAGTCTCTATACCGGGTTGAAGATAAAGGTGATAAAGATTTCCAAGGATTATCTGGCTTCCGAGCCCATAGAGGTCTTCGGGTCTGATAGCCTTTACTGTTGCTCTGGTCCCAACAGGCATAAAGACCGGAGTATTGATCCGGCCATGCGCCGTATTGATGATACCTGTCCTGGCATTAGTTTTATTATCTTTTTTATCTATATTAAAAAATGCCATATTTGATCAGATCAGATAAACACTTTCTTTACATAAGGCGAAGTCGACAATCTAAGCAATGCTGAATACTTAATATCAAATTGTATTTCACTTCCTACTTCAATCCCATTGTTTTTTATATGCAGTATCAAGTGATCACTGCTTGCTCCAAGTATATCAGCCTTGATTCTGGGCTCTATAGCTTTTGTATCAACATCCTGTTCTCCGATCCCGGCAATTATGCGGTCAATAGAATCAATATCTGTAAATTCAGGCCTGTAGCCAAATGCATTCTGACATTTATCACCATAAGGCAATGAAGGTTTAAATTTGCTTTCTATTACCTCGCATATCAAAGTAAATGCATCAATATATAGATCCGGGATCTTATTTTTGTGCATAGATTCTCTACCCAATAAAATAGCTTCACCTATTCTTAAATTATTAATATTTCCAGTATTATCTGTCCGGGAGAACCATTCATAATTTGCCGAATTTCCACCGGAGACCATATCTATTTTTATATGATATTTCCTACGGATATGATCCACTATTTGAGATAGTTCAGCCATATTTTTCTCTGATGGCTTAATGCCTCCAAAGCAAGCAAGATTTGTACCTATTCCATACAAATCAATGCCCTTAAGCGGTATTGTCTGTTCAATAATAGAGTCTATGTCTTCGGGCAATATGCCTTCTCTTAAATCACCCAACTCCAGCATCAATACTATTTTATGTCTTTTACCCTGTTCTAAGGAATGCTCAGATAATAACTTAATTGTTGATATTTCAGAGTTTAAGCTTATATCAGCATATTTAACAATATCGGCAACTTCAGTGTGAGCGGGTAAGCGCGTAAGCATGAACTCTGCTTTCACGCCAAATTCTTTCATTTTTTTAATGTCTTGAACTCGAGAAACTGCTATAGTATTGATTCCGCACTCAAGTATTGCATTTGCGATTTCAGGAGAGCCCGCCACTCCCTTTATTACGGAAGTAATAGTAATGCCTTTTTTCGCAAATCTCTCTTTTAATGTCCTGGCATTGTGCTTTATTTTATCTATATTTATTTCTAATCTGGGCATTAAATCATTTTATATCTTTTTAAAGCTGACTTTATAATCTTATCAATTAGATCTGAAGAACTCATATTGTCTGCAATAGCCATAAAGCCAATATAACTATGCGGTTTTTCTTTCGGCGTGCACATTAATCCCGGAAAGGAATTAATCTCTATAAGACAAGGGCCCTCACCGGTTAATACAATATCGATCCGCCCATAATCTTTAGAGCCAATAGCCTGATATGCTTTTTTTGCAAATTCTTTGATCTTGCGAGTATCTTCTTTATTCAATCGGGCCGGGCAATGGAACATATTATCATCAGTTTCTTTTTTATCAAATGTTAAAAAACTTCCAGCTCTATTAAAAGAAATTTCAAGCAGTGGAAGCACTTTAATATGATTCCCATTACCTATCAGGCCAATAGTGATTTCTGTTCCCTTCAAAAATTTTTCAATTAAAACAGGCTGCTTGATCGTATTTAATATTTCCCCAACACCTTTTATTAGTTGCTCATAATTTACAATAACAGAGTTTTCATTGATCCCGGCACTTCCTCTACCGGCGACAGGCTTGATAAATAAAGGATAATCAAAAGGCGGGTCATCTTTAAATATGGAACAATCTTCTATGGAACTTGCTATATGGAAAGGAGATGTCTGCAGTCCTTTACTTTTCCATATTGCTTTCGTTAATGCTTTATTTACTGCAATAGCGATCCTCGCAGTATCTGATCCTGCAAAAGGTATCTCAAGTTCTTCTAATATAGCAGCTTCTGCCATGCTCGAGACATTAAATACCAGATCGACTTTGCTATCTTCTATATCTTTAATAAAAGATCTGCCATATTTAAGGGTACATACTTCATATCCGGCGTCAATCAATGCTCTTTTGTGATGGGCAACTTCTTTATATGTTTCGTCGACTACATTATCTTTGCCTACAAAATTTTCCTGTATTTTAAAATTTCCTCTTTTTTTGCTTAATAAGCCGATTTTAATTTTTGTCATTTTCAAATAGCATAAAATTTAGTGTGTTAATATAATTAAAAAAATAAGACAATAGGATGTTCTTCCAAATAAAAATTAGTCAAAAGACCAGAAGAAAGTAAAGGGCCACTTATAAATCTTACTTTCTTAATGCTAAATGATTTATGGAAATAAGTAAAGGCTCATGCGGTATAATTTAAATATCCTTTATGATGGCTTTTAAGGATCTGGTTTGTTTTTTATCTTTTTTAAGCATCAGTGATTTCCCGTCCCAACAATTTCAAATCGTAAATTATTAAAAATTTTCAGCACCTTTC
>CBDUUS010000007.1:0-17332 GCA_965370465.1 uncultured bacterium
AATAAAAGGCTAAGTCATGCAAGATAGTAAACCAAAATAGTTTAAATTAAAAGAAATTATACTAACGACCGGTATGCCTTTTTCGGTATACCGGTCGTTTATGATCCTTGTATTATGAGATATGTTCTTTAAATCTATTTTTAATGCTGGAAAATATATAAGAGATACATATTTTATCTCTTTGAGAACTGCGGTCTCTTCCTTGCCTTTTTAAGTCCGAATTTCTTCCTCTCTTTTATCCTTGAATCCCTTGTAAGAAAGCCTTCGGGCTTCAGGACCATCCTGTATTCTTCATTGATCTCAAGAAGCGCCTTCGAGATCCCATGCCTGAGCGCGCCGGCCTGTCCGGTTATCCCACCACCTTTTATCTGTGCAAATATATCATATGCACTATTCGTATTGGTCAATTTCAGGGGCTCCGTTATCATCATAGCAAGAACCTCTCTGTGAAAATAATCCTTATAGTCTTTCTGGTTCACCATTATCTTGCCCCCGCCCGGGACAAGCCTGACCTTTGCTATCGCATTTTTTCTTCTTCCAGTTGCATAATAATTAACTTTTTCAGCCACTGATAACTCCTTTATAGATCGATTTTTTCAGGTTGTTGCGCTTCATGGGGATGCTGGGAACCTTTATATACTTTTAATTTCTTTAATACCATTCTTCCCAGGGTATTGTGTGGTATCATTCCCCTTACCGCATTCTCTATTACAAATTCTGGCTTTTTCTCAAGCATCGTTTCAAGATTTGTAACTTTCAAATTCCCAATATATCCGGAATGGCGGTAATATTTCTTATCTGCCAGTTTGTTCCCGCCTTTTACTTTTATCTTTTCTGCATTAATGACTATTATAAAATCTCCACAGTCTACATGCGGAGTAAATATAGGTTTATCTTTTCCCCTGAGTTTTTTGGCTATTTCTGCAGCCAGCCTTCCCAGGATCCGATCCTGGGCATCTACAATATACCATTTTCGCTTGATCTCTTCTTTTTTTAAATTAAATGTCTTTGTCCCCAATATTGTCATATTTCCTCCATTAAATATCAATACTCTACTCTGGTCAAAAATAATCCCTTTGCAGGCGCCATGCTTGATGCAAAGCTGCCTTTACCAGATCTAATAGCCTGTTCTATATCTTTTATTTCCCTTTCGCCTCTTCCGGCTTCCAATATGGTCCCGGCCATTATCCTGACCATATTATATAAGAATGAATTTGCTTTTACTTTAAATACGATCACGCCGGCGCTTTCCCTGTCTATTTTAAAATCATATACCTTTCTTATGGTATACTCTTTTTTCAGGCTCGGGCTGGCAAAAGGTGCGAAATCATACTCCCCGATAAAAGCTCCAGCAGCTCTTTCCATTAACCGCAAATCCAGTTTCTGAGTTATTAAAACACTATATTTTTTCAAAAAAACACTATGATAATCAGTATTTACTATATTATATCTGTACTCTCTTTGCCTTGCATCTCTTCTCGAATTGAATGAAATGCTTACTTTTTTTATTTCCTTTATGGCAATATCATGGGGAAGAAGCCTGTTTACGGACCATTTGAATCTGTAAAGATCAAGTTCCTTATCGACCTTGAAGTCGATTACCTGCCCCCTTGCATGCACGCCCGCATCGGTTCTTCCTGCATAACAGATACTCATATCTCTGTTAAGGACCTGTGAAAGAACAGATATCATCTCCTGCTGCACTGTCCTTGTTCCTTCCGGCTGTATTTGGAACCCATTAAAATCAGTCCCGTCATACTCGATTACAGCCATATAATTATTCATGGTCCGCGGTCCCTCAGGTCTTTTAGTTTTCAAACAGCAATATCCTATAAAAATTATTACCTATTCGATCAGATCTATTATTACCAGCTGAGCTCCGTCTCCAGGTCTCTTTTTATACTTGACGATCCTTGTAAAACCGCTTGATCTCTGGTGCATCCCAGGAGCTATCTCATTAAATAGTTTTCTGACAGCATCTGTATTTGCAAGCAGGCTGATACAATTTCTCCTTGCAGCCAGCGTATCCTTTTTGGCAATGACTATCAGCTTATCCACCAGGCCCCTGAGGAGTTTGGCTTTTGGAAGAGTCGTTACGATCCTTCCGTTTTCAAATAATGAAATAGCCAGATTTCTCATAATAGCCTTCTGGTGACTGCTGCTCCCACCAAAATTTCTTGCCTTCTTTGGCACAACCATATCTATTTCTCCCGATCATTATTTTTTCTTAAAAGATAATCCAAGTCCCTTTATCTTGTCTTTTACTTCCTGAATGGACTTCTGCCCGAAGTTCCTGATATCCAAAAGCTCATCTTCGGCATATTCAAGAAGTCTCTCTACTGTATCAACACTTTCCCGCTTGAGACAGTTATAAGCTCTTACAGATAATTCCAATTCCTCTATTGAAGGATATTCCTGATGTATATCTTCTTCTTCCTCTTCTTCAAAGATCAGCTGATCTTTTTGGGTCATGTCTGAAAGGTCTATCAATAGAGCCATATGGTCATTTATTATTTTTGAAGCCTGGCTCAGCGCTTCTTCCGGTTTAAGGCTCCCATTTGTCTTTATATCCAGGGACAGCCTGTCAAAATTGGTCATCTGTCCGACTCTTGTATTTTCTACTTTGAACGAGACCAGTTTGATAGGAGAAAAAATAGTATCGAGAGGTATGACCCCAAGAGGTTCTCCTTCTGCATTATTTTCTTCAGCCGTTCTGTAGCCTTTGCCTTTTTCAATCTTGATCTCCGCTTTTATGCTGCCTTTTTTTGTCAGGGTGCAGATATAGCTGTCAGGATTTATTATCTTTACATCCGGAGGCAGGCTGATATCCTGTGCCTTGACCTCTCCGGGACTCTTTTTCTCAAGTTTTAATATTATAGGATCATCCGCATCCATTTCAAACACTATGTTTTTCAGATTAGCTGCAAATTCCATCATATCTTCCCTGATACCCTCTACAGTAGAAAACTCATGCATAGTATTATCCATTCTTATCTGAGTAATGCCGACTCCTTCTATTGAAGAAAGAAGGACCCTTCTGACAGAATTGCCAAGAGTATGTCCAAAACCTCTTTCCAGAGGATCCAATATGAATTCTCCCTGGAAATCATCCTTTGATTTGACTTTTACATTTGGCTTATGCATTTTTAACAATTTATATCAACCTCCCAAAGAAAGTAAATTATTACTTAGAATAAAGCTCGACTATGATCTGTTCATTGATAGGAGCCTGAATATCCTCCCTTTCAGGGAATTTGATTATCCGACCTTTAAGTTTTTCAAGATCAGATTCAAGCCACCCGGGAATATTTATGGTGCCTCCGGATTCTTTGGCCTCAAGCACAGGCATTATTTCAGCGCTTCCCGGAGCAATACTTATTTCCTGGCCCTCTTTTACAGGATATGAACTTATATCCACCTTTTTACCATCCACCAATAGATGTCCATGGTTTATCAACTGTCTGGACTGGGCCCTTGATGTAGCAAACCCCATCAGATAGACAATATTATCCAGTCTTGTCTCCAGAAGCTGGAGAAGGACCTCGCCAGTAATACCCTTTTTCTTTACTGCCTTTTTATAATAGTTGGCAAATTGTTTTTCAAGCAGGCCATAATACCTTTTTGCTTTTTGCTTTTCACGAAGCTGAGTATTATACTCTGTCTCCATTATTCTTCTTTTTGCTCTCTGGCCCGGAGCATAGGGTTTTTTCTCTATTGCACACTTATCAGAAAAGCATCTTTGCCCCTTCAAGAATAATTTTTCTTTTTCTCTCCTGCACTGTCTGCAGGCTGCGACCTTTATCAATGACATCCTATTTAAACTCCTTGTTTAGATATATATTAAACAAATACAAGATTTACGGCCTTCGCCTTCTTTTCTGCCTGCAGCCATTATGCGGGATCGGAGTAACATCTGTGATCATTCCTATTTCAAGCCCTGCCGCCTGCAATGACCTCACAGCAGTCTCTCTGCCAGAGCCTACTCCTTTGACCTTTACATCTACTTTCATAAGACCATGTTCCTGTGCGCTTCTTGCTACAGCATTTGCTGTTATTTGAGCGGCAAATGGGGTGCTTTTTCTGGAACCTTTGAACCCATGGGCCCCTGAGCTGCCCCATGCTATTGTATTTCCATTCTGGTCAGTGATATTTACTATAGTATTATTGAAAGTGGACTGCACATGGGCAATGCCGAAAGGTACATTCTTTCTGTCTTTGCTTTTAACCTTTTTGCTGCCTGTATTTTTCTTAGCCAACTCTTCCCCCTGGATCTATATTGTTAAGTACTGATTTTTTTCCTGATACCCACGCTTCGCTTATGGCCCTTCCTTGTCCTTGCATTTGTATGGGTCCTCTGTCCCCTTACGGGAAGCCCGCGCTTATGCATGATGCCCCTGTAAGAATTGATCTCGATGAGCCTTTTAATATTCTGGCTCACCTCTCTTCTGAGATCTCCTTCGATCTTTATACCACTCTCGATATATTCTCTTATCCTGGCGACCTCTTCCTCCGTCAGATCCTTTGCCTTTGTCGATCTTTCAATTTTGAGATCATCCACAATTTTGCATGCTGTAGTTCTTCCAATACCAAAAATGTAAGTGAGTGAAATACTTACATGTTTCTCATTTGGTATATCTATTCCCGCAATTCTAACCAAGCGTATCCTCCTAACCCTGTTTCTGCTTATGTCTTGGATTTTTACAGATAATCATTACCCTGCCTTCTCTCTTGATGACACGGCAATTATTACATATTTTTTTAACTGATGGTTTTACTTTCATCCTATTTTCCTCTTTCCATCATAAATTGTTTTAAGCTTTATTATATTTTCTAACGCCTATTTCTTCCTGTACGTTATTCTTCCTCTGGTAAGATCATATGGCGATATTTCCACCTTTACTGTGTCACCGGGCAAGATCTTTATATAATGCATACGCATTTTTCCAGAAATATGAGCCAGTACCTTATGGCCATTTTCAAGCTCTACCCTGAACATAGCATTTGGAAGTGCTTCTAAAATCTTTCCTTCGGATTCTATTATGCCTTCTTTTTCAGAAATTTTATGCCTCCCGCTATATCATGATCACGCTAAATTAGCGCAAATATGTAGGTTACCAAAAAAACTTATCCCTGTCCACTAAAACTTTATATTCTTGTCAGAACTTCGGGCCCATCCGGAGTAATAGCCACTGTATCTTCAAAATGGCATGCTAATAGTCCGTCTGCCGTAGCTACTGTCCACATATCATCAAGTATCACTACATCGCTGCCGCCTTCATTAAGCATCGGCTCTATTGCCAGCACCATGCCTCTCTTTAGCGCCGGGCCCTGCCCCGGCAGTCCATAATTCAGGATCTGGGGATCCTCATGCAGCTTTCTTCCTATGCCATGTCCGACAAAATCCTTCACTACTGAGAAACCATCCCTGTTAGCCCTTGTTTCAATACAATTTGAGATATTTGTGAGCCTGTCTCCCATTTTGCACCGGTCTATAGCCATATCAAGAGCTTCCTTTGTAGCTTTCCATAGCCTATCTGCAGTATTGCTTACCTGCCCTACTTTATAGCTTCTTGCCCCGTCTCCAAAAAATCCATTCTTCTTTACTCCCACATCCACAGAAACAAGATCACCTCTTTTGACTTTTCTCTTTCCAGGTATGCCATGCACGACTTCCTCATTTATCGATATGCATAGACTGGCTGGATATGACTTGCTGGAAAGCCTCCCGGAATAACCCTTGAATGCTGGTATGGCTCCATATGCCCTTATCTCTTTTTCAGCTATCCGGTCCATCTCTATCGTAGTGATCCCCGGCTCCAGTATCTTTTCAATTTTCAAAAGAACATTTGCAACGATCCGTCCAGCTTCCCTCATTATTTCTATTTCAGAAGCTGATTTACAGATTATCATATATTTTCTAATATCCTTTCAGTGACCTCTTCCTCTGAGCCCGTACCTTTTACATCCATTAGGACCCCTCTTTCTTTATAATATTCTGTCAGGGGGCTGGTTTCTTCTTTGTAGACCTGCAAACGATGCCTGACCACTTCTTCTTCATCATCTCTGCGCTTTATAAGTTTGCCGCCGCATTTTGCACAGACACCGTCCTGTCTTTCACCAATACCTGATACCTGCTGGCATTCATTACAAACTCTTCTCTTGCCAAGCCTCTCGATGATCTCATCGCTGTCAACTACTATATTGATCACCTTATCCAGACCTGACCCTATCCGGTCCAGCATATCAGAAAATATCTTTGCCTGGGCTATATTGCGCGGAAAACCATCCATCAGGAATCCTTTCCCTGCCTTATCTCCCTTAATGAAATTTTCTATAATATCTACTACCAGCTCATCCGGGACCAGCTTCCCGCTCTCGACATATTCTTTTGCCTCTAGCCCGGGTCCCGTTTCTTCCCTTATCTCTTTCCTTAAAATATCACCTGTCGAAATATGGGGTATCTCAAACTTTTTTGAGATCTTCTCTGCCTGTGTACCTTTCCCTGCTCCTGGAGCGCCAAGCATTACTATCCTCATTTTAAAAACCCTTCATAATCTCTCATAGTCAGCTGCGATTCAAGCTGCCGCATCGTATCCAGGGCAACTCCTACTGTAATAATTATGGATGTTCCCCCAAATCTGAAAGGTATCTGCAGATAATTTATCAAGACTTCCGGCAGAAGAGCCACTATGGCCAGAAACACTGCTCCGGGAAGAGTTATCCTGTTCAGGATATTTGTCAGATAATCTGCAGTATTTTTTCCCGGCCTGATCCCGGGTATAAATCCTCCATACCTTCTCAGATTATCAGCTGTATCTATGGGATTAAAGGTTATTGCTGTATAGAAATATGCAAAAACGATTATCAGTATTGTATATGTCACAGCATAAATAGGATTAATATTGCCCTGTGCCGATGGACTGAGGGCATCTGCAAAAGCCTGTATCCACCTATTTGGTATAAATTGCGCTATGGTCGCCGGGAAAAGAAGTACAGCTATTGCCAGAATAATAGGCATTACTCCGGATTGGTTTACTTTAAGCGGCAGATAAGTGCTCTGCCCGCCAAAGACCTTGCGTCCCACGACTCTTTTGGCATACTGGACAGGTATTTTCCTTTCGCCCTGCTGTATCATTATTATGGCCATTATTATACCGATAGATAATACAGCAAACAATGCAAGGAAGAAATAATTGGTCCCCTTTAACCTGAAAAGGCTTATGAACTGGCCCGGCATCCTCGAGACTATATTTGCAAATATTATAAGAGATATGCCATTGCCTATGCCATGAATATTTATAAGCTCTCCCAGCCACATTATAAGGGTCGTACCAGCAGTAAGAGTTATTACTATCAGGACCACATGAGCGATGTCCCAATTCGGTATCGCTCCGAAATTCCTGAAGAAGAATGTCATTGCCACAGATTGTATCAAAGCAAGTACAACAGTAAGATATCTCGATATCTGATTGATCTTTCTCCTGCCTGTTTCTCCTTCTTTTGAAAGCTGTTCTAATTTAGGTATTACCACCTGCAGAAGCTGCATTATTATAGTTGCAGTGATATACGGCATTATACCAAGTGAAAACACCGCAAAGTTTCCAAGGGCTCCACCAGAAAAAAGGTCCATCATCCCAAGGACGCCTGTCTCTACCTGCGAAAGTATTGCTTCAGCATCAACACCGGGAATAGTTATATTTGCACCCAGCCTGTATATGGCAAGGATGCCCAGCGTAAATAGTATCTTATTTCTGATCTCTCTTATTTTAAAGGCTGTTATAAGTGCCCGAAGCATTAGATTACCTCCGCTTTTCCTCCAGCTTTTTCAATCTTTTTAACCGCACTTCCACTAAATCCATTTGCTTTTATGGTAAGTTTTTTAGTGAGATCCCCTTTTCCAAGTATCTTTATTGGACGGTCCTTTTTCATCATCATGCCTTTTTCCATAAGTGCCTTATAATCAATTGTGCTGCCATCTTTAAAATCTTCCAGTGTGCCTGTATTTACAATATTAAATACTATCTTTCTATTATTTTTAAAACCCCTTAAATGAGGAAGCCTTCTCTGGAGAGGCATCTGTCCCCCTTCAAAGCCGATCCTTGTCTTTCCGCCTGATCTTGAAAGCTGGCCCTTTGTGCCTCTTCCGCTGGTGGTCCCGTGTCCAGAACCATCGCCCCGGCCCACTCTTTTCCGCCTTTTACTGGATTCTGGAGATTTAAGTTCACTGAGCTTCACTATTTTTTCCTCCTAATATTTAAATTCTCTATAGAATAAATCATTTATTGATTAATACTATCTAAAGTTTTTCCGCGCGTACCGGCTATCTCCTCAGGGGTCCTCAGGGATTTTAAACCGTTGATGGTCGTATTTACTATAGTAAGCGCATTTGAACTGCCAAGTGATTTTGTGAGTATATTTTTTACACCGGCAAGCTCAAGAATGATCCTCACGGGACCTCCCGCTATAACACCTTTACCATTCGCGGCTGGCTTCATAAACACCTTTCCAGCACCAGAATATGCATTTATCTCATAAGGTATGGTCCCATTTACAAGCGGCACCTTGAATAAGTTCTTTTTGGCTTCATTTACACCTTTTTGGATAGCAGTTGCGACTTCTTTAGCCTTCCCAAAACCGACTCCTACTCTTCCATTCATATCACCGACTGCTACAAGGGCGCTAAAGCTAAATCTTCTTCCGCCTTTTACTACTTTTGCAACCCTGTTTATTTTTATTACCTTTTCAGCAAGTTCTGTATTTTTTGGTATTTCCACCAACAGAAATCCTCCTTTGATTATCTAAAATTTTAATCCGCCTTTTCGTGCGCCTTCAGCAAGAGCTTTTACTCTGCCATGATATTTATAACCGCTGCGGTCAAATACTATCATACCGATTTTTTTCTCAATAGCTTTTTGCGCAAGGGCCTCGCCGGTCCTGAAGCTGATATCGATCTTTCCCTTATCCTCTTTTTTTGCTTCAATATCTTTGCTCGATATGCCAAGAAGCGTCTTTCCGGTTGTATTATCTATTATCTGACCATATACATGCTTCGAACTCCTGAATACGCAGAGTCTCAGCCTTGAAAAATTATCCTTTACTTTAAGTCTTGATCTTATCTTTCTCTTAAATTTACTACTTTTTCTTCTAGTTTTTGTTTCCATTTATTCTCCCGTATATTAAGCCTTCGCAGCTGCCGCAGCTTTACCAACTTTTCTTCTGACCATCTCATCAGAATATCTAATACCCTTGCCCTTATAAGGTTCAGGGGGCCTGATATTCCTAATATTAGATGATACTTCTCCAACCAGCTGTTTATCTATGCCTTTTATTATAATCGTCGTATTATCAGGTATTTCAAAAGTTATTCCTTCCTGTTTCTTAAAAATAACCGGGTTTGAATATCCGGCCAATATCTCCAGATCACTGCCTTTAAGGCTCACTCTGTAGCCGACTCCGATTATTTTTAGAGTCTTCGAAAATCCTTCGGATACTCCAGTCACCATATTATTTAGAAGGCTCCTGTAAAGACCGTATTTTGAGCTTACATCCTTGCTTGCTGAAAGGGGCTTCACTAAGGCCTGGCCATCTTCCTTGCTTATCCTGACTGCTTTATTATCAAAGCTCTGATTAAGCTCGCCAAGCTTCCCTTTTACAAAAATATTTCCCTTATCGATTTTTATTTCAACGCCATCCGGTATAACTACTGGCTTTTTTCCAATTCTTGACAAATTAGTCTCCTCTCATATTACCAAACAGAACAGATTACCTCTCCGCCTACTCCGGATTCCCTGGCTTTTTTCCCAGTAAGGACCCCATTAGAAGTCGACATTATCACTATGCCAAAACCTCCCATTACCCGGGGTATTTTATCTTTTTCGGCATACACTCTCAGACTTGGCTTGCTGATTTTTTTGAGGCCGTTGATCGCACACACGTTATCCTTTTTATATTTTAGGTGTATTTTGATCACACCCTGCACACCCTCATTCTTTTTATTCTCATGGCTCCGGATGTAGCCTTCTTCTTCAAATATCCTGGCTATCTCTCCTTTTAGCCTGGAATAAGGGATGCTTACTGCATCCATATTTGCTGTATAAGCATTTTTTATCCTTGCCAGCATATCAGCAACGGGATCAGACATATACGACATAAAATTCTCCTTTTACCAGCTGGACTTAGTAAGTCCAGGAATTTTTCCTTCATGAGCCAATTCTCTTAAACATATGCGGCATAATCCAAATTTCCTGAAATAACCTCTTGGCCTGCCGCATCTAAAACATCTATTATACTGTCTTGTTCTGTATTTAGGCTCTCTTTTTTGTTTTTCTATCATTGATTTCTTAGCCAAAGAATCCTCCTACTGGCTTGAATTGCTATTTCTGAACGGAAATCCAAATTCTGTTAATAGTTCCAATGCATCATCATTGTTTGACGATGATGTAGCAATGGTTATATTCATTCCCTTTGCCGAAAGTATTTTATCATAATCTATCTCGGGAAAGATAAGCTGGTCCTTTATACCCATTGTATAATTGCCAGAACCATCAAAACTTTTTTTAGAAAGTCCCCTGAAGTCTCTTACTCTCGGTATGGCTACATTCAGCAGCCTGTCAAGGAACTCGTACATCATATCTCCCCTGAGTGTTACCATGCATCCTATTGGATTGCCTTCCCTTACCTTAAATCCTGCTATTGATTTTCTGGCTTTCGTTATTACAGGTTTCTGTCCGGTGATTACTGCAATATCTTCAGCTGCAGAATCCAGTTCCTTTATATTCTGGGTTGCTATTCCTACGCCCATATTTACACAGATCTTTTTCAATTCCGGGATCTGCATAATATTTTTATATTTCCCATCCTTCATCAGTTTTGGGATTATCTCTTTTATATATTTTTCTTTAAGTCTGGGTTTCATCTATTCCTCTCAAGCAATGATCTTAAATCTGTTGATTGCATTTTTTACAAACTCTGGCTTTTTCTCCGGATCCGCTTATATCAAAGCCCACTCTTGCAGGTTTGTTGCAATTAGGGCATATCACTCTGACATTTGCAATATTTATCGGGCCTTCCTTCTTTATTATTCCTCCGGGCTTGCTCTGGTCCTGCTGCCTTGTATGCTTGCTGATTATATTTGCACCTTCTACGAAGACTTTCCCGTCCTGCCTGTTTATCCTCAGGACCTTTCCAGATTTCCCTCTGTCTTTTCCTTTTACGATCTTTACCTTATCATTCTTTTTAACCTTTAACATATCTTCTCCTACTTAGATTACTTCCGGCGATAGAGAGATTATTTTCATAAAGTTCTTTTCCCTTAACTCTCTTGCTACAGGACCAAATATCCTTGTTCCTCTGGGATTATTAGCATCATCTATTATAACAGCTGCATTCTCATCAAATCTTATATAGGACCCGTCCGGCCTTCTGCAATGTTTTTTTGATCTGACCAGGACCGCCTTTACGATTTCACTCTTCTTTACTACTCCTCCCGGATTGGCTACTTTCACAGTGGCAATAAAAACATCGCCGATACGGGCATATCTTCTTTTGGACCCGCCCAGGACCTTTATACACTTAATCTCTTTTGCACCAGTATTATCAGCGATCTTTACTTTGCTTTCTGCTTGAATCATCTTATTTTCCTTCTCTATTCAGCTTTCTTGACAACTTCTTCCAGTCTCCATCTCTTGGTCTTGCTCAGGGGCCTGGTCTCAGAGATCCTTACCAGATCACCAGTCTTGCCGTTTCCTTCTGGATCATGAGCTTTATACTTTTTTATTCTCTTTAATATCTTCTTATAAAGAGGATGCTTATAGTGAGACTCTACAGCAACTACTATGGTCTTATCCATTTTGTCGCCTACCACTTTCCCAATTCTTATTTTCCTTTTTGCTCTATCCAAAAAATTCTCCTTACTTTTCTTTGCTGCTTGCTATGGTTTTTTTATCCTTTTTTACCAGGACCTTTTTTCCTGCAGCTTTGCTCTTTTTACCGCTTTTCTTTTCTGTTTTTATCTGCTGGTTTATACCAAGCTCCTTTTCACGGATAAGTGTCCCGACTCTGGCTATATCTCTTTTAAGATTTCCGATAGCCTGAGTATTTTCCAGCTGGCCTATAGCCTTCTGGAACTTAAGGTTAAAAAGGTTCTTCTTAATATCATCAAGTTTCGCTTCCAGCTCTTCTGTTGTTTGCTCTCTTATATCGCTTACTTTCATTTTTATTCCAATCAGCCTGACTATTCGCCGTATATAAATTTAGTTTTAATAGATATTTTATTCGAAGCCAGCCTGATAGCTTCTTTTGCCACTTCAAGACTTACTCCTGACAGTTCAAACATGATCTTTCCCGGCTTTACAACTGCCACCCAGCTTTCAGGTGCGCCTTTTCCTCCGCCCATACGGGTCTCTGCTGGTTTTTTTGTTATCGATTTATGCGGAAAAATATTTATCCATACTTTTCCTCCTCTTTTTATATATCTGGTGAGGGCTACTCTTGCAGCTTCTATCTGTCTGCTGGAAAGCCAGCCTGCTTCCAGCGCCTGGAGTCCATATTCTCCAAAGGCGAGTCTTGTCCCTCCCTTGGAAACACCTTTGCGTCTGCCTCTATGGACCTTTCTGTGTTTTACCCTTTTGGGCATTAACATTGCTGCCATTAATATCTCCTGACCCGGACCTGCTATCTGTCCGGCTTCTCCGTTTTTACTTCTTTAGCTTCTTCTTTTTTATCTGTTCCGACCTTTTTGTCTTCAGCCTTTTTGGTCTCTTTAGCCTCCGCTTTTTTACTTTCAGGCTTTTTAGCATCTTTAGCTTCTACCTTTTTACTTTCAGCTTTTTCCTCTTTCACTGCTGCAGGCTCTATTATTTTTTCTGCTTCCTTCTTTTCTTCCGGTCTTTCAATTATTTCCGAGTCTTCATTATTTCCAAGACCTGAGCTGATCACAGTTTTTCTTATTTCCCTGATCTTTTTGGCGCTCTTTTTCATATTGGTCTTTACTGCATCTCTGGTCCTTTTCATCCTGCTTCCTGGTTTTAATGATGGTCTTTTCACAGCAGGTTTTCCCTCTTCTGCATCATCCAGTATCACATCTCCAAGATAGAGCCATACCTTGACTCCTATTTTCCCAAAAGTAGTTTTTGCCTCGGCAAATCCATAATCTATATTGGCCCTTAGCGTATGAAGCGGGACCCTTCCTTCCCGGTACCATTCAGTTCTTGCCATCTCAGCTCCGCCAAGTCTTCCGGAACATTGTATCTTTATTCCTTTTGCCCCTGCCTTCAATGACAGCATCATCGATTTTTTCATAGCTCTTCTAAAGCTTGCTCTTCCCAGCAACTGATTAGCAATACTTTCAGCCACAAGCTTTGCGACCAATTCCGGTTTTTTGACCTCTACTATATTCAACTGGATTATACTTCCTGTAGCATCTTCAATTGATTGCCTTATATCATTTATAGTCGCACCTCTGCGTCCTATTACCATGCCAGGCTTGGATGTATGCATATCCACCTTTACTTCTTCGGCGGTCCTTTCCATCTCTATCCTGGATATTCCCGCATTTTCAAGCTGGCCCTCTATTATTTGCCGGATCATCATATCTTCTTTTAATAAACGCGCATAATCCCTCGTTGCGAACCACCTGGATTGCCATCCTTTGTTTATGCCTATTCTAAGCCCTATCGGATTAACCTTTTGACCCATTATCCTTAGCCTCCTCTTCTTTGCCATCAGAAACAATCACGGTCAAGTGTGAGGTCCTTTTCCTGATCTTTGTAGCTCTGCCTCTGGCGCGGGGCCTGAACCTTTTAAGTATGGGACCTTCATTTACAAATACTTTTGCGACTACCAGGTCCTCTTCATTCATTTCATGATTTTCCATAGCATTCGCTGCTGCACTTTCCACAGCTTTTTTTATTATTGATGCAGCTTTTTTTTGAATAAAAGTAAGCAAGTCCACTGCTTCTTCTACTCTCTTGGACCTGATAACATCTGCCACATATCTTAATTTTCTCGGCGAGATCCTGATAAATTTTTCAATTGCCTTAGCTTCCAAGCTATTGCCTCCCTGTTAAAACTACCTGCTCATTTTTTATTCTTATGTCTTTACTGTTGCTGCACTTTCGCTTTTACTTTTAAAAGTGTGCGGTCTTATCGATCTCGTGGGCGCAAATTCTCCAAGCTTATGCCCTACCATTGATTCAGAAACAAACACAGGAACATGCCTTCTGCCATCATGGACCGCGATTGTATGTCCCACCATCTCAGGAAAAATAGTAGAGGCTCTTGACCATGTTCTTATGATCTTCTTATCTCCAGCTTCATTTAATTTATTGATCTTTTTTAGAAGTCTCTCTTCTATAAAAGGTCCTTTTTTTAAAGACCTTGACATAAGTCTCCTCCTCTTATCATGCCTTACTTATTCCTTCTTCTAACAATATACTTATCTGTATCCTTGTTTCTCTTCCTGGTCCTGTGCCCGAGAGTGGGCTTGCCCCATGGAGTCACCGGATCTCTGCCGGAACTTTTATTCTTTCCTTCTCCTCCGCCATGCGGATGGTCGACCGGATTCATAGCTGTTCCTCTGACAGTGGGCCTTATGCCCAGCCACCTTTTTCTCCCGGCTTTTCCAAGATTTATGATCTCATGGCTGGTATTTCCTATCTGCCCTATAGTGGCCCTGCATTTGAGCCGGACCAGCCTGACTTCTCCTGAAGGCAGCTTAATATTTGCATAGTCCCCTTCTTTTGCCAGAAGCTGAGCATATCCGCCAGCTGACCTTGCAAGCTCTCCGCCTTTTCCTTCCTTCAGTTCTATATTGTGTATGATGGTACCGACTGGAATATTCTTTATAGGAAGACAATTTCCTACCTTTATATCAGACTTTTCCCCGGATACTACCACATCTCCCACTTTTAATTTTAGAGGGGCTATTATATACCTTTTCTCCCCGTCTTTATAGGCCAATAAGGCTATCCTGGCACTTCTGTTCGGATCATATTCAATATGAGTAACTTTTGCCGGAACATCATCTTTTTTCCTTTTAAAATCTATGATCCTGTACAGTCTCTTATGCCCGCCTCCACTATGTCTTCTCGTTATCTTTCCTTCACTGTTTCGGCCGGACTTCTTATTAAGCTTCTTAGTCAATGTTTTTTCCGGCCTCTTCTTTGAAAGAGACGAAAAATCTGCAACCGATGCAAATCTTCTGCCCGGAGTCGTAGGTTTATATTTCTTTATAGCCAATTTTTATTCCTCCAAACTAATCAGACCGATTCAAAGAAATCGATCTTATCCTTTTTACCAAGAGTGACCACTGCTTTCTTCTTCCGGGAATTCCTGCCGATCGACTTTCCCAGTTTTTTGGGTTTTGATTTGATATGGCTTGTGCTGATTTTTAGTACAGTCACATTAAATATCTCTTCAATAGCATGTTTTATCTGACTCTTGGTCGCTCTTAAATCTACAAAAAAAGAATATCTTTTATCCTGCACCCCTGCATAGCTCTTTTCAGATACTACAGGAGCTATGATTATATCTCTAGGATTTGGACTTGCCATCAGTCATCCTCTCAATCAATATATTTAGTGAATTTTTTGTAAAGATCACATAATCTGAAAACATCAGGTAATATGCATTTACTCCCTTTGCACTTTCAACTACTACATCGTTGATATTCCTGAAAGATTTAGAATCATTATCATTTAAATTTTCTGTTACAACCAATATTTTGTTCCCTGCGATTTTAAGGTCCTCTATTATTTTTGCAGCCTTTTTTGTACTTGCCTCTTTTAGCCCGAGATCATCGACTACTATGATCTTTTTATTTTTAAATTTCTCTGAAAGGGCTATGGCTTTTGATTTTCTGATAACCTTTTTATTCAGTTTAAAAGAATAGTCCCTGGGCTTTGGCCCAAATACGATTCCTCCGCCTTTCCATAAAGGAGATCTTATTGTCCCTGCTCTTGCATTGCCGGTACCTTTCTGTCTCCAGGGTTTCCTTCCGCCGCCTCTTACCTCGCTCCGCCCCTTTGTACTGTGCGTACCTGATCTTATCTGTGCAAGATACCTTCTTATGTCCTGATAGATGACCTCTTCACCGGGGCCAGCTTTTACCAGATCATCAGATATTTTAATTTTTTCTTTTTCATTGCCCTTCTTATCAACAATGCTTAAACCAGCCATCTTTATCTCCTAAAACAAAATATTCTAAATCTTTTTAAGATATACCATGCTTCCCTTTGCACCAGGGACACTGCCTTTCACCAGGATCAAATTCTCATCCGGGATTATATCTACTATTTCTGCTTTCGGCAGAGTGACCCTTTTATTACCCATCCTGCCGGGCATCTTTTTGCCCTTCGCTATTTTAGCCGGTGTCGCACACATCCCGACCGCTCCGGGTATCCTGTGGGCATGCGAGCCATGGGACATTCTTCCTCTGTGGAAATTATGTCTCTTTATAACTCCGGCAAATCCCTTGCCCTTATTATTGCCTGTTATCTTCAGTATATCCCCTGGTTTGAATATAGATGCATCTATATTATCCCCGGGCTTATATTCCTTATCAAATTCCTCGACTCTTATCTCTTTTAAATATCTTTTAAGTTCTATATTATTTTTGGAAAATATCCCTCTGATGGGTTTATTGACCTTTTTTTCCCTGACAGATCCAATTCCTACCTGAAGGCTATTGTATCCATCTGTTTCTTTATTTTTTACCTGTACCACTATGCATGGTCCTGCTTCAATGGCTGTCACATATACTGCATCGCCATTTTCGAGGAATACCTGTGTGCATCCTATTTTTTTTCCATATAAAGCATCTACCATTTTTACTCCACCTTCACTTTTTAGTACCGACCCAAAGCAAGGAGTTTATATTATTTACCTTACTGCGTCAATAATAAAATCTTAATAATTCCCGGGTTTAAGATTTAATCTCAATATCCACTCCAGCCGGCAGACTCAATCTCATAAGAAGATCCACTGTCTTTGGAGTAGGCTCTATTATATCTATAAGCCTTTTATGCGTCCTTATCTCAAAGTGTTCCCTTGAATCCTTATTTACATGGGGTGATTTTATAACGCAATAAACATTTTTTTTATTCGGTAATGGAACAGGGCCAGAAACTTTTGCACCGGAATTCTCTATTGTTTCCACTATCTTTTTTGCGGACTTGTCTATCACCTCGTGATCATAAGCCTTTAGTTTTATTCTAATTTTCTGATCTAATTTAGTTGCTGCCAAATCATTTCCTCCTGATTACCCTATATCTTCATCACTTATTCTATAATACTGATAACACTGCCGGCACCTATTGTCCTGCCGCCTTCACGG